>JACRMD010000144.1 GCA_016215085.1 Solirubrobacterales bacterium
CCGCGACCTCGCCGAGCTCGACCCCGAGGAGCTGGCCCGGGCGCGGGCGCTGCTGCGCAACCTCGGCCGGCGCGGGCCGACGCGGGTCTCGCGCCGGGTGCGGCCGTCGCCGCGGCGCGGGCCGCGGCCCGACCTGCCGCGGACCGTGCGCGCCGCGATGCGCCACGGCGGCGAGCCGGTGCAGCGGCGCTGGCGCGCGCCGGGGCGCACACCGCGCACGCTGGTCTTCGTCGTCGACGTCTCGGGCTCGATGGCCGCGTACGCCGACGCGCTGCTGGCCTACGTCGAGGGCGCGGTGGTCGCGCGGCGGCGCGTCGAGGCGTTCGCGCTGGGCACGCGGCTCACGCACGTCACGCACGAGCTGCGCGTCGGCGGTGTCGCGCGCGTGCGCGAGGCGGTCGCCGACTGGGCGGGCGGCACGCGCATCGGCGAGGGGCTGGCGACGCTGACGCGCCGCTACGGCGGCCGGGTCGGGCGCGGGGCGGTCGTCGTGGTCCTCTCCGACGGCTGGGACCGCGGCGAGCCCGAGCTCGTCGCCGCCGAGATGGAGCGGCTGCACCGGGTCGCGCACCGCGTGGTGTGGCTCAACCCGCTCAAGGCCCGGCCGGGCTACGAGCCGCTGGCGCGCGGGATGGCGGCGGCGCTGCCGTTCGTCGACGACTTCCTGGCCGGCCACTCGCTCGGCGCGATGGAGGAGCTGGCGACGCGGCTGGAGGCCGCCGGGTGAGGCCCTGCGCGGCCCTCACCAGCCGGCGTCGGTCCCGGCACGGGGTGCCGTCGTGAGCGTCTGCGGGATCGTCCTCGCGGGCGGCGCCGGGATGCGCTTCGGCGGCGCCAAGCAGCTCGCCGAGCTCGATGGTCGGCCCCTCGTCGCCCATGCGGTCGCGGCGGCGTGCGCCGCGCCCGAGCTCGACCGCGTCGTCGTCGTGGTCGGCGCGCGCGGCGACGAGGTCCGCGCCGCGCTGGGCGACGGACGCTTCGACGTGGTCTCCTGCGGGGAGTGGGAGGAGGGCATGAGCGCGTCGCTGCGCTGTGGGGTCGCCGCCGCCGGCGACGCCGACTGGGCCGTCGTCCTGCTGGGCGACGCGCCGCGCATGCCGGTCGAGGCGATCGCGCTGGTGGTCGAGGCCGCGCTCGAGGCGCCGGCCGAGGTCGCGGCGGTGCGCGCCGACTGGCGCGGCCGGCCGGGCCACCCGGTGGCGCTGTCGCGCTCGCTCTTCGAGCGGGTGGGCGAGCTGCGGGGCGACCATGGCGCCCGCGACCTGCTGGACTCCGTGGCGGTGCTGGAGGTCGAGTGCGGCGACCTCGGCGACCCTGGTGACGTGGACACCCCCGACGAGCTGGAGGCGCTTCGATGAAGCTCGAGCAGTCGTTCTCCGTGGAGGCCCCGATCGAGCGCGTGTGGTCGGCGCTCATCGACGTCGAGCAGGTCGCGCCGTGCCTGCCCGGGGCGGAGGTGACCGAGAGCGACGGCGAGACCTACCACGGCACGTTCACCGTGAAGATCGGGCCGACGACGGCGGCCTACCGCGGGACGCTGAAGATGGAGGCGCTCGACGAGGCGGCGCGGACGGCGACGATGAGCGCCAAGGGCACCGACAAGCGGGGCCAGGGCGGCGCCACGGCGACCGTGGTCTCGACCCTCGTCGAGGAG
Organism: Solirubrobacterales bacterium; assembly: GCA_016215085.1. Classification (GTDB taxonomy): domain Bacteria; phylum Actinomycetota; class Thermoleophilia; order Solirubrobacterales; family Solirubrobacteraceae; genus Baekduia. The sequence goes on from JACRMD010000144.1 coordinate 1,655, forward strand.
GGCGGCGCCACGCGGGTCGACGTCGTCACCGACTTCACGATCACGGGGCGGCTGGCGCGCTTCGGCCGCGGCGGCATGATCGAGGACGTCTCGCGGCGGCTGCTCAAGGACTTCGCGTCCTGCCTGCAGGCGACGCTGACGGCCGAGCCGGAGGTCGAGGCGGCCGCGCCGGTGGCCGAGGCCTCGCCGGTGCCCGCCGCGCCCGCCGACACGGGCACCGAGCCGGTCGACGCGGACGTCCTGTCGGCGGCCGCCTCCGAGGAGGCCGCCACGGCGGCGGCGGCGCCGACGTCGGCCGAGCAGCAGGCCGGGGGCGAGGAGCTCGCGGAGCCCACCCCGGCGGCGGCCGCGCCGGCCATGCCCGAGAAGGCGGCGGCGGAGGCCGCGGCCGCCGGGCCGGAGGCGCCGCCGCGCACGGGCTCGATCCCGCCGCCCGGCGGGCAGCCCACGCGGCCGCGCCCGGCGCCGCAGCCGGCCAAGCCGATCAACGGCATCAGGTTGATCCTGGGCGTGCTGTGGGACCGCCTGAAGCGGCTGTTCAGCCGCCGGCCGGGATGACCCAGCCGGCCATCGCCACGAAGTGGACGACGGCCGCCGCGATGACCAGCGCGTGGAAGACCTCGTGGAAGCCGAAGGTGCGCGGCCACGGGTCGGGGCGCTGCGTGGCGTAGACGAGCGCGCCGACGCTGTAGAGCAGGCCGCCGGCGGCGAGCAGGACCAGCGGCGCGACGTCCAGGCGGTGCACGAGCTGCGGCACCGCGACGACGGCGACCCAGCCGAGCGCGAGGTAGCAGGCGGCCTGCAGGATGCGCGGCGCGGTGATCCACGCGACGCTCAGCACGACGCCGCCCACCGCGCCGGCCCAGACGGCGGCCAGCACGAACCAGCGCAGCGAGCCCTCCATGACCAGCAGGGCGACCGGCGTGTAGCTGGCGGCGATGAAGACGAAGATCGTGCTGTGGTCGACGCGGCGCAGCAGCGGGCGCCAGCGCGGGTCCCAGCGCCACCGGTGGTACGTCGCGCTCGCGGCGAACAGCGCGCACAGCCCGAGGCCGTAGACCAGGGCGGCCGCGCGCGACAGGCCCGTCGGCGCCAGCACGGCCAGCGTCACGGCGGCGGCCAGCGCCGCCCAGAACGCGTAGGCGTGCGAGACGCCGCGCAGCAGCGGGAGGTCGGCGGTCACCCCCTCAACCCTAGGGGGAGGCCATCGAGAGTGCACTTACCCGGAATAGTTCCGGGTTTCGTTGCACTCGATGCGAGGGGGGCGAGTCCGGCGCGTCCCCTACCTTCGAGGGGCATGCCCTCCGCCGCCACGACCGTCGACGACCGCGCCGCCGCCCTGCTCGAGGAGCTCGCCGGGCCGGGCGCGGCCTTCCGCGAGCACCAGCTCGAGGCCATCCGCGACCTCGTCGACGACCGCGCGCGCGTGCTCTGCGTGCAGCGCACCGGGTGGGGCAAGTCGGCGGTCTACTTCCTCGCCACCGCGCTCCTGCGCGAGCGCGGCGCCGGGCCGACGCTCATCGTCTCGCCGCTGCTGGCGCTCATGCGCAACCAGATCGCCGCGGCCGAGCGGCTGGGCCTGCGGGCGCACACGGTCAACTCCACCAACCGCGAGGGGTGGGACGAGGTGGCCGCGCTGCTGCGCGACGACGCGGTCGACCTGCTGCTCATCAGCCCCGAGCGGCTCAACAACCCCAGGTTCCGCGAGGAGATGCTCCCCGCGTTCGCCGACCGCGTCGGGCTGCTGGTGGTCGACGAGGCGCACTGCATCAGCGACTGGGGGCACGACTTCCGGCCCGACTACCGGCGGCTGCGCGACGTGCTCGAGCGGCTGCCCGAGGGCGTCGGGGTGCTGTGCACCACCGCGACGGCCAACGACCGCGTGGTCGCCGACGTCGTCGAGCAGCTGCGCGTCGGCCACGCGGGGGCGGCGCTGCGCACCTACCGCGGGCCGCTCGGGCGCTCGTCGCTGCGGTTCGAGGTCGTCGACCTGCCGGGGCAGGCCGAGCGCCTGGCCTGGCTGGCGCAGGTCCTGCCGTCGCTGCCGGGCTCGGGCATCGTCTACACCTTGACCAAGCGCGACGCCGACCTCGTCGCGGACTGGCTGGGCGGGCAGGGCGTCGCGGCCGCCTCGTACTCCGGCGAGGTCGAGACCGAGCGGCGCGTCGAGGTCGAGGACCGGCTGCTGCGCAACGAGCTC
>JACRMD010000097.1 GCA_016215085.1 Solirubrobacterales bacterium
CGAGGGAGGCCACCGGGATCGAGAGCGAGGAGCCGTCGATCGCCTGGGTGACAAGCACCGACAGGACCACGCCGACCACGAGGCCGATCACGCCGCCGATGGTCGCCACGATCACCGCCTCGTAGCGGATGACGCGGCGCACCTGCCGGCGCGACATGCCGATCGCCCGCAGCATCCCGAGCTCGCGCGTGCGCTCGGAGATCGAGAGCACGAGCGTGTTGACGATGCCGAAGAGCGACACGATGATCGCCAGCGCCAGGAGCGCGTAGATCAGGCCGAGCGTCTGGTTGATCTGGCCGGCCTGCTGGTCCTTGAACTCCTGGTTGGTGAGCGCCTCGGCCTCGGGGAACCGGTCGTCGAGCACCTTCGTCATGTCGGCCAGCACGGTCTTCTCGGGCCGCGAGCCGTCGAACCCGACGAGGACGAACCCGTCCTTGCGGAAGCCGAAGTCCTTCGCGAGCACGTCGTTGGTGACGGTCATCGCGCTGGTCAGCCCGCCCTTGTCGTCGAGGATCCCGATGATCTTCAGCGGCACCTTCTTGGCCAGGCCGGTCTCGACCGTGATCGTCTGCCCGACCTTCAGGCCCTTGTCCTCGGCGAAGCCCTGCTGGACGATCACCTCGCCGTCGCCGAGGCTGCGCATCGTCGCGTCCGAGCCCTCGTCCCAGCCGGAGTGGTAGAGCGAGGAGAACGTCTGGGGGTCGACGCCCGTGACGCCCTTGTCCTCGCCGTCGTAGCGCGACTCGCCGAAGCGCACGGCGGCGACCCGGTCGACGCCGGCGACCTGCGAGACCTCCTTGGTGGCCTGCGGGCTGAACGAGCCCCAGCCGTTGGCGTTCTGCACCACGGCCTGGGCCCGCGAGCCGTTGTCGATGGCCTTGTCGATCGTCGTCTTGGCCCCGGCCGCGAAGACCGACGCGAACGTGACGAGCGCGACGCCGACCATGAGCGCGCCCGCGGTGACCGCGGTCCGCCCCGGCTGGCGGACGCTGTTCTCGCGCGCCAGACGGCCGGTGATGCCGCGCACGGCCTCCATCGGTCGCCCGACCGCCGAGGCGATCGGCCCGACCAGGCGCGGGCTCAGCAGCGCCACGCCCAGGAAGGTCGCCAGCGCGCCGAAGCCGACGGCGCTCAGCGCCGCGTTGGCGTCCATCGAGCCGAAGAGCCCGAGGGCCATGAGCACGAGCCCGGCGACGGTCAGCAGCGCGGCCAGCGGCGTGGCGAACCGCGAGTGGCGCGCCTCGCGCTGCCAGCCCTCCTGCAGCGCGGCGATCGGCGGCACGCGGGTGGCCCGGAGCGCCGGCGACAGCGTCGCGACGAGCGTCACGAGCGTGCCGACCAGCAGCGACACGACGACGGTGCGCGTGGCGATCACCGAGCCGTTGGCCGGCACGTCGAAGCCGACCGCCTTGAACAGCGCCTTGAGCCCGGCCGCGACCAGCACGCCGAGCCCGAGCCCGACGATCGAGCCGAGCACGCCCAGGACGATGCCCTCGCCCAGCACCGACTGCAGCACCTGCCGGCGCTTGGCGCCCAGCGTGCGCAGCAGGCCGAACTCGCGCGTGCGCTGCTGCACGGTGATCGAGAACGTGTTGAAGATGATGAACGCGCCGACGAACAGCGAGATGCCCGCGAAGGCCAGCAGCGCGGTGCGCAGGAAGCCCAGGTTGTCGCGGATGTCCTTGGACTGGGCCTCGGCCTGCTGCTCGCCCGTGCGGACCTCGACGTTGCGCGGCACGATCGGCTTGATGCGCTCGAGCAGCTGCTCGGGCGTCGTGCCCGCGGCGGCGCCGACGTCGATCTCGTCGAAGGCGGCGGTCTTGTCGGTGACGCGCTGGGCCTCCGGGAGCGTCATGACCGCGATCGAGAAGCCGCCGAGCGAGTCGACGCCGGCGATCTGCACCAGGCCGGTCACGGTGTAGGCCTTCTTCGGGGCCTGCGCGGAGATCTGGATCTTCGAGCCGACCTTGAAGTCGCCCTTCTCGGCCAGGCCCTTGTCGATCGCGACCTCGCCGGGCCCGGTCGGCATCCGGCCGTCGACGGTCGAGAAGTCCTGGAAGCGCTTGTCGTTGGAGGACGAGGCGATCGCCCCGAAGCCGCCCTGGCCACCGAGCTTGGAGCCGTCGGCCTTGCGGAACGACACGCCCGAGCTGAAGATCGAGCCCTCGACGACGCCGACGCCGTCAACGGCCTTGACGCGGTCGAGCACCGACGCCGGGATCGGCGGCGGGTCCTCGTCGCCGGACAGGTCGTTCTGGGGCACGAGCGCGACGTCGGTGCCCTTGTTGGTCTCCGTGAAGATGCGGTCGAAGGACCCGTTGATCGTGTCGGTGAACACGTAGGTCCCGGCGATGAGCGTCACGCCCAGCGCGACGGCCAGCGCCGTGAGCGCGAGGCGCAGCTTGCGGGCGAAGAGCCCGCGAAGGGCGACCCTCCTCACGATGCCACCTCCAGGAGGGACCGACCGAGGTGGGCGAGGGCCGCGCGGGGCCTCACGACGTCACCGGGGTCGGCGCGCGGTCCTCGACCACCGCGCCGTCGTGCAGGACCAGCAGCCGGTCCGCGTAGGCCGCGGAGTGCTCCTCGTGGGTGACCATGATGATGGTCTGGCCCAGGTCGTCGACCGAGCGGCGCAGCAGCTCGAGGATCTCCTCGGAGTTCTTGGAGTCCAGGTTGCCGGTCGGCTCGTCGGCGAACAGCACCGCCGGACGGCTCGCGAGCGCGCGGGCGACGGCGACGCGCTGCTGCTGGCCGCCGGAGAGCTCGCTCGGGCGGTGGCTCAGGCGGTCGCGCAGGCCGACGGCGTCGATCAGCTGGTCCACCCACTCGCGGTCGGGCTTGCGCCCCGCGATGCTCAACGGCAGCAGGATGTTCTCCTCGGCGTTGAGCACCGGCAGCAGGTTGAACGCCTGGAAGACGAAGCCGACGCGGTCGCGCCGCAACTCGGTCAGGTCGTCGTCGCCGAGCGTCGTCAGGTCGGTGCCGTCGAGCACCACCGAGCCCGCCGTCGGGCGGTCCAGCCCGGCGAGCAGGTGCATCAGCGTGGACTTGCCGGAGCCCGAGGGCCCCATGATCGCGGTGAACGCGCCGGCGGGGAAGTCCACGGAGACGCCGTCGAGGGCGGTGACGGCCGCCTCGCCGGTGCCGTACACGCGGCGCAGGTCGTGCGCCGCGACGATCGCGGGAGAGGTCATGCGAGAAACGTCGCACCCGGACCCCGGTCCGTCGGTGCGGCTACCCGTACCCCATCCCCTAGGGGTTGTCGGGGACGGGGACGGGCGGGCCGCTTACGACTTCACGTAGGCGAGGACCGCGAGCACCCGGCGGTGGTCCTCCACCGTGGGCGGCAGGCTCAGCTTGTTGAAGATGCTGGTGACGTGCTTCTCGACGGCGCGCTCGGTGACGACCAGCTGCTCGGCGATCGCGTGGTTGGACCGGCCCTCGGCCATGAGGGCAAGCACCTCGCGCTCGCGCGGCGACAGGACGTCGAGCGGGTCCTCGCGGCGCCGGCGGCCCAGCAGGCGCGAGACGACCTCCGGGTCCAGGGCGCTGCCGCCCTCCCCCACGCGCTTGACCGCCTCGACGAAACGGTCCACGTCGCTGACACGGTCCTTGAGCAGGTAGCCGATGCCGGCCGCGTCGTCGGACAGCAGCTCGAGCGCCGAGGCCTCCTCGACGTAGGCCGACAGCACGAGCACGCCCGTCTCGGGGAACCGCTCGCGGATCTCCAGCGCGGCCTTCAGCCCCTCGTCGGTGTGCGTCGGCGGCATGCGCACGTCGACGATCGCCACGTCGGGCTTGTGGGCGCCGACCTTGCGCATGAGGTCCTCGGCGTCGCCGGCCTGGCCGACGACCTCGAAGCCGTTGCCCTCGAGCAGCGCCGCCAGGCCCTCGCGCAGCAGGACCGAGTCGTCCGCCAGGACTACCCGCACGGGATCCTCGCCCGGATCAGGGTGCCGGCGCCCACGGGCGACCGCACCTCAAGCTTGCCGTCGAGCGCAGCCACGCGATCGGCCAGGCCTCGCAGCCCGGAGCCGCTCGCGGGGTCCGCTCCCCCGACGCCGTCGTCCTCGATCTCCACCACAGCTTCGCCATTCTCCCTGAGAACCCGGACGACCGCATGCTCGGCGTCGGCGTAGCGCGCGATGTTGGTCAGCGACTCGGCCACGACGAAGTACGCGGCGGCCTCCACGGAGGTCGGCAGGCGCTCCTCCGGGACGGCCTCCAGCTCGACCGGGACGGGCGCCCGGCCGGCCAGCGCCTCGAGCGCGGCGGCCAGCCCGCGGTCGGTCAGGACCGCCGGGTGGATGCCGCGCGCGAGCTCGCGCAGCTCCTCCAGCGCCGAGGCCAGCTCCTCGCGCGCGCCGTCGAGGATGGACGCGGGCCTTGAGCTCGGCCTCCAGGCGCTCGTTCTCCAGCGCCAGCGCCGCGGCGGCGCCGGCCGCGCGGACGAGGCCCGGCTCGTCGAGCAGCGCGACGTCGTGGACGATCGCGGCCACCGGCTCGCCCTCGCGCTCGATCTCGGTGACGGCCCGCGAGCGGTGGCGGGTGACCGCCGGCAGCTCGACCGGCTGGCCGTCGGCGTCGACGTAGCGCTCGCCCTGGCGCGACCAGTAGGCGATGTCCAGCGAGCGGTCGGCCAGGGCCTCGGCCAGCGCCTCGCGCAGCGACGCGCCGCCCCCGCCGCCGGTGTTCAGCCGCTCGATGAGCTCCCCCACCGCGCCCGCCCGCGAGACCTGCGAGCGCAGCAGGCCCAGCAGGAACGCGTACGGGAGCCCGGCGAAGGTGATGAGTGACAGCAGCCCCGGCAGGTCCTGGGTGTTGGTGTCCGCGCCCAGCAGGTCGTCGAGCAGCGTGAAGCCGACGGTGAGCATGAAGACCTCGCCCCCGAGCAGGAAGAACGGGATCAGAACGACCAGCATGTCCACGTAGGCCATGGCGATGAGCGTCCGCGCCGCCGTGCCCTCGAGGTGGCCGCCGGGGAAGGCCAGCAGCATGTGGCCGACGAGCACGAGGTAGACCGGCGACAGGTAGACGGCCAGCGTGTGCACGAACGGGTCGTCGGCGACCGTCAGGCCGGCCACGAACCACGCGAAGCCGACGCCGGTCATCAGCGCGCCGAAGCGGTTGTGCGGGCGGCGCAGCCACGCGAACACGCCGGTGCCGACGAAGCTCAGGCCGATGAAGGGGCCCAGGACCGCCTTGATGGCCTTGTCGGGCTCGTGGTCGCTGGTGAGGGTGAGCGCCGCCAGGATCGCCGCGACCACGACGGCGGCGGCGAACAGCGCGAAGAGCGCCCGCCGCAGGGAGCTCATGCCAGGAGCTCCGTGAGCGCGGCGCCGGAGAGCTCTCCCTTCGGGATGAACCCGCGCGCGCCACTGCGGTGCACGAGGGGGCCGAAGTCCGAGCTGTCGCGGCTGGAGGTCAGGACGACCGCGGGGGCGCCGTCGGCCGCGGTGATGCGCGCGGCGACGTCGAACCCGTCGAGGTCGGGGAGGTTGACGTCCAGCAGGATCAGGTCGGGAGAGAGCTCACCGGCCGCGGCGATGGCACTCATCCCGTCGGGCGCCTCCCCGACCACGTCGAACCCCTCGCTCTCCAGCAGGAGGCGAGCGGTCGACCGGAAGGTCGGGTGATCGTCGACGATGAGGACCTTCGTGCTCACGGCTTGTTCACATCATCGGTCCTGCAACAAGGCGGATCAGTACGGCTGGCCACACCGGGTCGCGGCCGCTATCTGGCGGAAGGCCTGTGCGGGGTCCTCGGCTCCGAAGATGGCGCTGCCCGCCACGAACAGGGAGGCACCCGCCTTGGCGCACGGGCCCGCCGTGTCGGGGTCGATCCCGCCGTCGACCTCGACCTCCACGCCCTTGCCGACGACCTGCCGCAGGCGGGCGATCTTCTCCGGCGAGGACGGGATGAACGCCTGCCCGCCCCACCCCGGGTTGACCGTCATGCACAGCGCCAGGTCGGCGTCGAGCTCGGTGAACACGCCCAGCGGCGTGCTCGGGCAGACGGCGACGCCGGCGGTGCAGCCGGCCTCGCGGATCTGCTGCACGGCGTAGTGCACGTGCGGGGTGGCCTCGGCGTGGACGGTGATGTTCGACGCGCCCGCCCTGGCGAAGTCGGCGACGTGGCGCTCGGGCCGCTCGACCATCAGGTGCACGTCGAGCTCCACGCCGAGGTCGAGCTCGCGCAGCGCGCTGACGACCTGCGGGCCCATCGACAGCGGCGGCACGAAGTGGCCGTCCATCACGTCGACGTGGATCACCGTGGCGCCGGCCTCGACGACCTCGCGCACCTGGGCGCCGAGGCGGGCGAAGTCGGCCGACAGGATGCTCGGGGCGACGCGAGGCTCCATCAGACCTCCACCAGCATCGAGGCGCCGCAGTGGTTGCAGACCGTCGTCGCCGTCGACTCCATCCGCACGATCGTGGAGTGCTCCCCGCAGTCGGGGCACACGGAGCGCAGCTCGTAGCGATGCAGGCAGTACACGCAGCGGTAGCGGCCAGGGAGGGTCGTCGGCCGCAGCCACGGCTCCCCGCAGCCGGGGCACGTGAGGCCGAGCTCAGCCATCGGCGGTGACGATAGTGAAGCCGTCGGTCCCGTCACGGTGGGGGTACGTCCGTTGCAGGTCGCCCTCCACGACCTCCTCACGCGGCGAGAGGGTGCAGGTGCTGTAGACCAGGCGCCCGCCGGGGGCCAGCACGGCGCGCGCCGCGGCGACGATGGCCTCCTGCTCGGTCCGCAGCCGCTCGATCGCCTCCGGCGAGGCGCGCCAGCGCAGGTCGGGGTGGCTCTGCAGCGTGCCCAGGCCGCTGCACGGCGGGTCGACGAGCACGCGGTCGAACGCCGGGCCGGCCAGGGGCTCGCGGGCGTCCCCCACGTGGACGGTGACGTTGGTCGCCCGCATCCGCTCGCACTGGCGCCGCAGCGCCTCGGCGCGCCGCGGGTGGGCCTCGACCGCGACGACCTCGCCCTCGGCGCGCATGAGCGCCGCCAGGTGGGTGGTCTTGCCGCCGGGGGCGGCGCACAGGTCGAGCACGCGCTCGCCCGGCTGGGGGTCGACCGCCCGCGCCACGCGCTGGGAGGCTCGCGACTGCGGCGTGATCGCCCCGGTCTTGTAGAGCTCGGAGGCCAGGACGTCGAGCGGGCCGTCGACGACCAGGGCGTCGTCCTCGCGCCGGCCCTCGAGCGGGACGTCCGCGGCGACGAGCGTGTTGACGCGCAGCGCCAGCTCGGCCGGCTCGTTGTCGGCGGCCAGCAGCGCGCGGGTCTCCTCGGGGCCGAGCCAGTCCCACCACAGCCGCACGAGCCACTCGGGGTGCCCGTGGCGGATCGCGGCGCCCGGCGGGGTGTCGTCGGCCGGGAGCTCGAGCCCCTGGCGCTGGACCTTGCGCAGGACGGCGTTGACGAGCTTTGCGCCCGGGTTGGGCTTGGCCAGCTCGACGGCCTCGGCGACCGCCGCGTGCGGCGCCACCTCGGTGAAGAGCAGCTGGTAGAGCCCGAGGTGCAGGGCGGCGCGCACCGGCGGGTCGAGCTTGCGGCTGACGTGGCGGGCGACCACCCAGTCCAGCGTGCCGCGGTACTGGGCGGCGCCGAAGGCCAGCCGCTTGGCCAGCGCGCGGTCGCGCGGCTCCAGCGCCCGGGCCTCGCCATGCAGGGCGCGGTCGGCGAACGCCCCCTCCTCGAGGGTGCGGCGGACGACGGCGAACGCGGCGCGGCGGCCGGGGCTCACGGGCACGGGGAGGGAGGGTAGGCGGCGGGCGGCCGGCGCGGCACGGTCGTCGCGCGGACACGTCCCCCATCCGCGGTGTGCGTCATCCGGTCGCACCTGCCGACTCCACGGGGGCCATGGCCGCCACGAGCACCGAGCCGCGATCCGTCGCCGTCGCGCGCCAGCCGATCTGCGACGCCCGCGGACGCGTCAAGGCCTACGAGCTGCTGTACCGGGGCGCCGCCCGCGACGTCACCGGCGCGCAGGCGACCGCGCACGTGCTCGTCTCGGCCTTCGCCGACATCGGCCTCTCGGCGCTGGTCGGCGGCCGGCCGGCCTTCGTCAACGTCGACGCGCCGTTCCTGCTGGCCGGCGACCTGCCCTTCTCCCCCGACGCGGTCTGCCTCGAGCTGCTCGAGGACCAGGATCCGACGCCCGAGCTGCTCGCGCGGCTGCGCGAGCTGACCGCGCAGGGCTTCGCGCTCGCCCTCGACGACTTCGCCTTCCGCCCGGGCACCGAGCCGCTGCTGGAGCTCGCCACGATCGTCAAGGTCGACCTGCGGGCCGGCGACGAGGGCCACGCCGCCCGCCAGCGCGAGCTGCTCGCGCCCTTCGACGTCACGCTGCTGGCCGAGAAGGTCGAGGACGAGGCGGAGTTCGAGCGCTGCCGCGACCTCGGCTACGAGCTCTTCCAGGGCTACTGGTTCTGCCGGCCGGTGCTGGTCTGCGGCCGCGAGATCCCGGCGGCGTCCCAGGCCGCCCTGCACGCCGGCGCGGTCCTGTCGCGGTCCGACGTCTCCTTCGAGGAGCTCGAGGAGCTCATCAGCGGCGACCCCGGCCTCTCGCTGCGGCTGCTGCGGCTGGTCAACTCCGCCTCCTACGCGCGGCGCTCGCGCATCGGCACGGTCCGCGAGGCGCTGACCATGCTGGGCGCGCGGACCGTGCGCCAGTGGGCGATGCTGCTCGTGCTCGCCGGCCTGGAGACGCGCTGCGACGAGCTCGTCCCGACCGCGCTGGCCCGCGCGCGGACGCTCGCCCTGGTCGCCGACGAGCGCAGTCTCGATCCCGACGTCGCCTTCGCCGTCGGCCTGTTCTCGGTCGCCGACGCGCTGCTGGGCGTGCCGATGGACGAGGCCCTCGGCGGCCTGCCGCTGGTCGACGAGGTGCTCGCGGCGCTGGTGGAGCGCCGCGGCGCGCTCGGCGAGGCGCTGTCGGCCGTGCTCGCCCACGAGCACGGTGAGCCGGCCGGCGAGGGCGTCGCGGAGCGCTACGTCGAGGCGCTCGCCTGGACCGAGGAGCGCTTCCGCCTCACGCGCGCGGTCTAGAGCGCCGGCGGGTGCCCGCGCAGGTAGTCCGCATAGGACATCGGCCGGCCGCCCGGCGGCTGCACGGTGACCGGCTCGAAGCGGCCGTCCTCCCCCACGCGCGCCTCGAGGATCCCGAGGAAGGCGCCGTCGGCCAGCGGCAGCCGCGCGCCGATGTGCGGGTGCAGGGCGCGGACGACGCGGACGTTCTCGATCGCGGGCCGCGAAGGGTCCAGCGTGCGGTCGGTCGCGGTGATCTTCTCGGCGTAGGTCACGCCGTCCTCGGGCTGCGGGCGCGGCGCGGGCGTGTCGGCGAGCACGTCGCCCAGCAGGTCCACCGACACCCGCTCGAGCCGCGCGGCGAGCGACCCGTAGGTGTCGTCCTGCTCGATCGGCACGGCGCGCTGCGCGTAGACCGGCCCGGCGTCGAGCTCGGCGACCAGGCGCATGATCGACACGCCGGTCTGCTCGTCGCCGGCCATGATCGCCCGCTCGACCGGGGCGGCGCCGCGCCAGCGCGGCAGCAGCGACGGGTGCACGTTGAGGATGTCGTGGTCGCCGAGCAGCGGCTCCTTGACGAGCGCGCCGAAGGCGCACAGCACGACCGCGTCCGGCTGCACCGACGCGATCCGCGCCCGCGCGTTGTCGTCGTTGACCGACTCGGGCTGGTCGAGCTCGATGCCCAGCTCGCGCGCGGCGTCGGCGACCGGCGGCGGGGAGAGCCTGCGCCCGCGGCCCTTCGGGGCGTCGGGGCGGGTGACGACGAGCGTGGGGCGGTACGGGCCCTCCCCCAGCTCGCGCAGGACGGCGGCCGCGAACGCCGAGGTCCCGAGGTAGACGACGCGCACGGGCCGGGGCGGCTAGGCCGCCGCGTCGGACTCGAGCGCGGCGCGCAGCGCCCGCATGGCCTCCTTGCGCTGGTCGCGCGGGGCGCGGTCCAGGATCAGGACCCCGTCGAGGTGGTCCATCTCGTGCTGGATCACCCGCGCCTCGAGGCCCGACGCCTCGATGAGGATCGGCTCGCCCTGCTCGTCGAAGCCCTTGACGCGGATGAAGACCGGCCGCTCGACGTCGACGTGGACGGCGGGCAGCGAGAGGCAGCCCTCCTCCGCCCACTCCTTGTCCTTGCTCGACCACTCGATCTCCGGGTTGACCAGCGCGTTGACCGGGCTGTCGGACTCGACGCGGTAGACGAGCACGCGGTGGACGATGCCCACCTGGGTGGCGGCCAGGCCGATGCCGTAGGCGTCGTGCATCAGGGCGCCCATGCGGCGGACCTCGTCGCGCAGCTCGTCGTCGAAGACCTCGACCGGCCGCGCCTTGGTGCGCAGCACGGGATCGCCGAACTTGCGCACGTGCGCGAGCGCGGCGCGCCGGCGCGCGGCGGTCTCGGGATCGAGGGTCGGAGGCGGCGGGGCCTCGTCGAGCTCTTCGTGGTGCTCGGCCACGGACGGGATGCTAGCCAGCGCTACTGCGGGTCGACGTCGACGCTGAACGCCACGCCCTTGTGCGCGCGATCGCCGGCGAGCTCGCGGACCGCCGCGTCGACCTGGTCGATCGCCTGGCGGCGGTCACCGGCCTTGACGACGACCTGGGCGCGCTCGCGGCCGCGCAGGCGGAACAGGGGCGCCGGGCCGAGCGCGCCGGGCAGGCGGGCGCGGACCGCGGCCGCGGCGGCGAGCGCCGCGC
>JACRMD010000098.1 GCA_016215085.1 Solirubrobacterales bacterium
GAGCGCCCCGTAGACCTCCGCGTCGCCGTCGAGCAGGTCGACGACCTCGCCCTCGGGCCGCTGCGTGGCCGCGCGCGCCGCGCCGGTCTCGAACACGCCGAGGCACTCGACCGCCGGGCGGCCCTCCCGCGAGGCCAGCCGCGGGCGCGTGTCGCGCAGCCGCGCCGCCCGCGCGGCGTGGGCGTCGACGTCGCAGACGAGCAGGTGCTCGGTGAACATCGGCGACCGGGCGATCGGCGCGCCGGTGTGGTCCAGCACCGACGACGTGCCGTCGAAGACGAGCTCGTCCTGGCCGCCGACCAGCGCGCAGAACGCGACCGCGCTGAGGTTGTCCCGCGCGCGCTGGGCGAGCATCTGCTCGCGCTCGGCCGGCTTGCCCGCGTGGTACGGCGAGGCCGAGATGTTCACGACGACCTCGGCGCCGGCCAGCGCCTCGTCGGTCAGCGGCGGCCCGGGGACCCACATGTCCTCGCAGATCGACAGCCCGACCGTGATGCCGTCGACCTCGATGACCGCCGGCCGGACGCCGGCCTGGAAGTAACGGACCTCGTCGAAGACGCCGTAGTTGGGCAGGCGCATCTTGCGGTAGATGCCCTGGAGCTCGCCGTCGGCGAGGACCGCCATCGCGTTGAAGACGTCCTCGGCCCGCTCGGGGAAGCCGACGAGCGCGACGATGCCCGTCACCTCCTCGGCGAGCCGGTCGACCGCCGCGCGCGCGTCGCGCAGGAAGTGCTCCTTGAGCAGGAGGTCCTCCGGCGGGTATCCGGTGAGCGCGAGCTCGGGGAAGGCGACGAGCTGCGCGCCCGCCTCGCGCGCCGCGCGGATGCCGTCGCGGATCTTGGCCTCGTTGCCGGGGATGTCGCCGACGGTGGCGTTGAGCTGGTGCAGGGCCAGGCGCATCGGCCCTGCACGCTACCCGTCGGCGCCGCGGCCCAGCCAGAACTCGGTGAAGCGCTGCAGCCCGGGGTCGGCCGCGGTCCGCGCGCACATCCGCCGGCCGGCGGCCAGCGCGATCACCCGGCAGCCCTCGGGGCCGCCCAGCGGGACGCCCGACGCCCGCACCGCGGCGGGCGACGGCACGAGCACCGCCTGGCCCGCCGCGCGCAGCTCCGGCGTGGCCGCGCCCGCGACCTGCTCGCCGATCGCCTTGGCCGCCTCCTGCTGGCTGCGCGCGGCGAGCAGCACGACGTTGCCGCGGCGCAGGTCGGCGGCAAGCGCGGCGGGGTCGCGCGCGGCGACGCCCGGGCCCGCGGGTGGCGGGACGCTGGTCGTCGCGTCGTCGCGGGCGACGAAGAACGCCAGCGCCGCGATGACGCCGGCCACGGCGAGGGCGGCGGCCAGCAGGCCGGTGAGCAGGCGGCGGGGCAGGGGGTCAGCGGGTGCGCGCAGGGGACGTCTTGCGGAAGCGGGTCGCGCGCTCCTCGGCGACGCCGGCCGCCGCGGCGAGGTCGGCGATCGCCTCCTCGAGGTGCGTGCCGATGACGTCGAGGTCGGGCAGGGCGTCGAAGTCTGCCAGCAGCCCGAAGCCGAGGCGGCCGTCGTAGGACATGATCGCGATGCCCAGCGCCTGGCGCTGGGCCAGCGGGACCACCGGGTACAGGCCGCGCAGCGGCCGGCCGAGCAGGTAGAGCTGCAGCTGCGGCCCGGGCACGTTGGTGACCACGAGGTTGAAGTAGCGCTGGCGGGCCTGCAGGCGCGCGGCCTGGTTCATGATCGTCGGCGGCGCGAAGTCGGCCAGCTGCGTCAGCGTCTCGGCGCCGACCGCCTGCCCGGACTCCTTGAGCCCGCCCATCGCCGCGTGCACCTCGTCGAAGCAGGCGCGCGGGTCCTCGACGCCGACGGGCAGCGGCGCCCACATCGTCGCCACGCGGTTGCCCAGCGCGCCGCGCTCGGCGTCGGCGCGGACCGAGACCGGCACCATCGCCTTGAGGACGAGGCCCTCGGTGTCGTGGCCGTGGTCGCGCAGCCAGCGGCCGAGGGTCAGCGACACGGCGGTGAGCACGACGTCGTTGACCGTGCCGCCGAGCGCCGACTTGACGGCCTTGAACTGGCCGAGGTCCGCGTCGACCCACGTGTAGCGGCGGTGCGGGCCGATGTCGACGTTCAGCGGCGTCCGCGGCGCGGGCCGCAGGCCGGCGAAGACCATCGAGCCGATGCCGCCGACGCCGCGCGCGACGTTGCCGGCGACCTGGCGCGGCGTACGCGTGACGCGGCGCACGCCCCGGGCCACCTCGGTGGGGACGGTCGCGCGCTCGACCAGCGCCCGCCCCAGCAGCTCGGCCGAGGTCGGGACCGGCCGGGCCTCCCACGCGCGCAGGGGCGTCGACGGCGGGGCCGGGTCCGGGGCGGTGTCGAAGAGCACCGAGACGATGTCCACGCCGCTGACGCCGTCGACGAGCGCGTGGTGGGTCTTGGAGACCAGCGCGAAGCCGCCGTCGCGGTGGCCCTCGACGAGCCAGATCTCCCACAGCGGCTTGTTGCGATCCAGCCGCTGGCCGAACAGCCGAGCGGCGAGGTTCTTGAGCTCGCGGTCCCCGCCGGGCGCGGGCAGCGCGGTGTGGCGGATGTGGTACCGCGGGTTGAAGTACGGGTCGTCGACCCACTGCGGCCGGCCCTGGCCCAGCGGCACGAACGCGAGCCGCTGGCGGTAGCGGGGGACGAGGTGCAGCCGCGCCTCGATCGCCGAGACGGGGTTCAACACGCCCTTGCGGACCTTCAACAGTCTGTGTAAGGTTGCAGGCCAGAGGGTACACACGCGCCAACCTCCCACCCCTTTCACGGAAGGCCCCCCAGCGATGGACCTGAGCAACCCCGCCGACTTCTCCCGCGCATACGACGAGCACAGCCGCGGCGTCTACGCGGCCGCCTACCGCATCCTCGGCAACGCCGCCCAGGCCCAGGACGTCGCGCAGGACGTCTTCCTGCGCGTGTGGCGCAACCCGAAGAAGTTCGACGCCCGCCGCGGCGAGCTCGGCAGCTACCTCAAGCTCATGGCCCGCAGCCGCGCGCTGGACCTGTGGCGCGAGGGGCAGGCCGCGGGGCGCGCGAGCGACCGCCTGAAGGTCGTCGTCGCCCAGGACGAGCCGCGCAACGAGGTCCGTCCCGACCAGGAGGCCGAGCGCGACGACGAGCGGCGGTTCGTGCGCCGCGCCCTCGGCGCGCTGCCCGACGCCCAGCGCGAGGCGGTCGTGCTCGCCTACTACGGCGGCCTGACCGCCGACGAGATCGCGCGCCGCTCCGGCGTCCCGCTGGGCACCGCCAAGAGCCGCATCCGCCTCGGCCTCGCCAAGCTGCGCGACGAGGTCGCCCCCGGCGCCGTGCCGGTCGCGGCCTAGCCGCGCCGGCCGGCGGGTACCGTGGCGCACCGATGCCGGTGCGCGGACTGCAGCACGAGGAGTTCCTGGGCGGCCTCCACGCGGAGGCCATGACATGGCTGGGGGAGGGCGTCGACTGGTTCGACGCCCACACCCACATCGGCCACAACGACCCCGACGGCTACGAGGCCGACCCCGCGGAGCTGCTCGAGGCGCTCGACGTCGCCGGCCAGCGGCGCGCGCTGGTCTTCGCGATGCACGAGCCCGGCGGCTACCGCGACGCCAACGACGTCGTGCTGCGCGCGTGCGCCGACTCGGCCGGCCGGCTGCTGCCGCTCGCGCGCATCGACCCGAAGGCGCCCGACGCGCTCGACGAGGCGCGGCGCTGCCTCGAGGCCGGGGCGCTGGGCTTCAAGCTGCACCCGCGCAGCGACGACTTCGGGCTGCCGCACGCCGTCGCCGAGCAGGTGGTCGCCCTGGCCGGCGAGCACCGCCGGCCGGTGCTGTTCCACGCCGGGCGCGGCATCCCCAACCTCGGCGACGCCGCCGTCGCGATGGCGCGCGAGCACCCCGGCGCGCGGATCATCCTCGCCCACGCGGGGATCAGCGACCTCGGGCTGGTCGGCCCGCTGGCCGCCGACGTGTCGAACCTGCTGTTCGACACGTCGTGGTGGCAGGTCGCCGACATGATGACCTTGATGACCACCGTGCCGCCCGGCCAGGTCCTCTACGCCAGCGACATGCCCTACGGCGCGCCCCGGTGGTCGTCGTGGGCGTTCGTCCGCTACGCCCGCGCCGCCGGCCTCTCGCGCGAGCAGATCCGCGCGATGGCCGGCGAGCAGCTGCACCGCGTCGTCCACGGCGAGGACCTGCTGGACCTCGGGCCCGCGCCGGGGCCTCACGGGCTGGGGCCGCGCGTGCTGGGCTTCGAGCGCGCCACGGCCTACCTCACGGCCGCCATCCAGATGACCTTCCGCGGTGGCGACCCGACCGAGGCGCTGTCGCTCGCCCGGCTGGCGACGCAGACCCACGCGGAGGCCCCGTTCACCGAGGAGCTCGAGCAGGTCGACGGCCTGATCGCGCTGGCCCAGGAGCGGTTCGGCGCCTCGGGCGACCCGTACACCTGCGTGCACCCGGCGCTCGCCGCGCACGTGATCGCCGGAACCGCGTCCGTCGACGGACTTGGGGGCGTGTGACCATGGTCACACGAGCCTCAAGGTCATGGGGTACTCTGACGAACGTCTGTTCGTAGTCGCCGAACGGCTCGCACCTGCGCGGGCCGGCGGGGGACCCATTGCCGGCTGAGCAAGCGCCGGCTGGGGCGAATCCGGGCCTGCTGGCCCGGTAGCGCTCCTCCCGGGCGTGCCCGATGCACGCCGCGGGGGACCGCGAGCCCGACAGCTAACCCCGTAGGCGCGGAAGTGCAACAGGAGGTGCCTCAGCTTGAGGCTCATGAACCTGCGCGCTCGCCACGCCCTGGCGGGCTCGGGCGCGCTGCTGACCACGACCCTGGCCGTCGCGGCCCCGACCGCGGCGCAGACCCCGACCCCGACTCCCGCCCAGGCCGCCTCCGGCCCCGTCGCCACGAAGGCCGACGCGTCCCTGACGGTGCGCAGCGTCCGCCGCCACGTCGTCAAGGGCCGCAGCGTCGTCGTGACCGGCGTGCTGCGCCCGCGCGGCGCCGGCCGTGCCGTGAGCCTGCAGGTCCGCGGCTCCAACGGCCGCTACCTGACGGTGGACAAGGACCGCACCGACGGTCGCGGCACCTACCGCCTGACCTGGGAGGCCACCCGAACCGGCTCGCACCGCCTGCGCGTCCACTTCGGCGGCACGCGCGAGCTGTCGTCGGCCAAGCGCCGCGTCGGCACCGCCAACGTGTATCGCCGCGCGCTGGCGTCCTGGTACGGCCCCGGCTTCTGGGGCGGCCACCTCGCGTGCGGCGGGCGCCTGTCGCCGGGCATGCTCGGCGTCGCGCACAAGACGCTGCCGTGCGGCACGAAGGTCACGCTCCGCTACAAGGGCCGCACGGCCCGCGTGCCGGTGATCGACCGCGGCCCGTACGTCGGCGCCCGCGAGTTCGACCTCACCGCCGCCACGAAGGCCCGCCTGGGCTTCGGCGGCACCGGCACGGTCCTGGTCACGCGCTAGCGGGGCCAGGCCCCCAACCTGAGCTCAACAATCGCTAGCGGGGCCAGGCCCCCAACCTGAGCTCAACAATCCGGAGGCGCCCGGGCCGTCAGGGCCCGGGCGTACCTTTCCGGGGTGGCCAAGCGGGTCATCGCCCACCTCGACTGCGACGCGTTCTACGTGTCGGTCGAGCTGCTGCGCCGGCCCGAGCTCGTCGGCCTGCCCGTGATCGTCTCGGGCTCGGGCCCGCGGGCCGTGGTCACCACCGCCAGCTACGAGGCGCGCAAGTTCGGCGTCGGCTCGGCGATGGCCACGGCCGAGGCGCGGCGGCGCTGCCCGCAGGCGGTGCTCATCCCGCCGGACTTCCCGGCCTATCGCGAGGCGTCGCGGGCGGTGTGGGAGCTCGTGCGTGCGGAGCTGCCGGTCGTCCAGCAGCTCGGCCTCGACGAGGCCTACGCCGACCTGTCGTCGCTCGAGCGGCCGCTGCCGGCGCTGCGCGAGCTCCTCGCGCGCGTCAAGGCCGAGACCGGCATCCAGATCTCGGCGGGCATCGCGCCCAACCGGCTCGTGGCCAAGATCGCCAGCGACCTCGGCAAGCCCGCGGGCTTCGTCGCCATCGGCCGCGAGGACTGCGCGCGCCGGCTGGCCGACCGGTCGCCGCGGATCGTCCCCGGCATCGGCCCCAAGACGGCGGCGCGGCTGGCCGAGATGGGCTACCCGACGCTCGGCTCGCTGCAGGAGGCGCCCGTCGAGGAGCTCCAGGAGCGCTTCGGCACCAACTACGGGCGCGACCTGCACCGCCGCGCCCACCTGCACGACGAGACGCCGGTGTCGGCGAGCACCGGGCCGGCGAAGTCGCGCTCCAACGAGACGACCTTCGACACCGACATCGCCGATCACGCCGAGCTCGAGGCGGTGCTGCGCAAGCTCGCCGCCGGGCTGTGCGAGGGGCTCGTCAAGAAGGACGTGCGCGGGCGCACCGTCCGCATCAAGGTGCGACTGGACGACTGGACGACCGTGACCCGCGCCCGGACGATCGAGCAGCCGACCAACGAGGTCGAGGTCGTCACGGCGATCGCCGTCGAGCTGCTGCGCGCCTACGCGCCGCCGCGGCCGGTACGGCTGCTGGGCGTCGGGATGGCCGCCTTCGGCGAGCGCGACGCGCCGCCGGTGCGGCAGCTCGCGCTGCCCGTGTAGCCTCGCGCGCCATGGACCTCAACTTCGTGCGCCGCGGCGAGGGCGAGCCGCTGCTGCTGATCCAGGGCATGAGCGGCACCCACCTGTCGTGGGGCGAGCCGTTCCTGGAGGACCTCGCCCGCGACTTCGACGTGGTGGCCTACGACCACCGCGGCGTCGGCCGCTCGCCCCGCTTGGACGGGCCGTTCACGATCCGCGACCTCGCCGACGACGCCGCCGGCCTGCTCGACGCGCTCGGGTGGGAGCGCGCGCACGTGCTCGGCATCTCGATGGGCGGCATGGTCGCCCAGGAGCTGGCGCTCACCCACGGCGACCGGGTCAGCACGCTCGCGCTCGGGTGCACGTACTGCGGCGGCCAGGGCGCGGCGCTCGCCGCGCCGGAGGTCGGCCAGGCGCTCGCGGCCGGCATGACGTCCGGCGACCGCGACCTCGCGCTGGAGACCATGTGGAGGTACAACGTCTCCTCGGCGTTCGCCGCCAACGCGGCGAACTTCCCGGTCTTCAAGGAGATGGCGCTCGCGCTGCCCGTCGCGGTGCCGGTGATCATGCTGCAGATGCAGGCGATCATGGGCCACGACACCAGCGGGCGCCTGCCGTCGCTCGACGTCCCGACGCTCGTCGTCCACGGCGACGAGGACCAGATGCTGCCCGTCGCCAACGGCCGGCTGATCGCGTCGCTGGTGCCCGGCGCGCGGCTCGAGGTCCTCGAGGGCGTCGGCCACCTGTTCTGGTGGGAGCAGCCCGAGCGCAGCGCCGCGCTGGTGCGCGAGCACGCGCTCGCCGCCGTCTAGCCGCCCGCGGCCCGCAACGTCGCCACGCCGGCGACGACGAGCGCCACCCCGGCGGCCCGCGCGAGCGTGAGCGGGTCGCCGGCCAGCGCGACGCCGAGCGCGACGGCCCCGAGGCCGCCGATGCCGGTGAAGACGACGTAGGCGGTGCCGACCGGCAGGCCCTGCATCGCGCGCGTCAGCGGGTAGATCGCCGCCAGCGCGAGCACGACGCAGAGCACCGTCGGACCGAGGCGCGTGAAGCCCTCGGTCGGGCGGATGCTCTGCGACCAGGCGACCTCGGCCGCGCCCGCCAGCGCCAGCCACGCCCACGGGCTCACAGCGCGGCCCCGATCGCGCGGGCCTGCGCGAGCACGGCGGCGCGGCG
>JACRMD010000023.1 GCA_016215085.1 Solirubrobacterales bacterium
GCCGCGCTGGCCAAGGCGCTGGGCAAGAGCACCGCCGAGGTCAAGGCCGCGCTGGAGAAGGAGCACGCCGCCAAGGAGGCCGACATCGCGGCCAAGCTCGCCAAGCAGCTGGGCATCAGCGAGGCCAAGGTCAAGGCCGCGCTGGACAAGGTCGGCGGTCCCGGCAAGGGCGGCCCCATGGGCGGCCGCCGCGCCGGCCTTGACGCGCTGGCCAAGGAGCTCGGCGTGAGCACCACCAAGCTCCACGACGCGCTGCACGCGATCCGGCCCGACCGCGGCGACCACCACCGCGGCGACCGCGATGCCGCCGTCGCCAAGGCGCTCGGCGTGACCGAGGCCGAGCTCGAGAAGGCCGAGGAGGCCGCCCGCAAGGCGTTCGACCCCGCGGCCGAGCGCGCCGCCATGGCCAAGGAGCTCGCCGCCAAGCTCGGCATCGACGAGGCCAAGGTCAAGGACGCGCTGGGCAGCATGCCCTTCGGCGGCCCGGGCGGCCCCGGCGGCCGCGGCCGCCACGACCGGATGGGTCCCGGCGGTCCGCCGCCCGGCCCGTAGCGGTCAGAGCGCGGTCGTCCCGCCGCGCACCAGCTCGCGCGCCTCCTCCGGCGGCAGCCCCGTGCCCCGGAGGAGGTCGACCGCGGTCGAGCGCACCTGGCCGATGATGACGCTCACCGACAGGTTGCTCGTCTGCTCGAGCACCTCGGTCGCCGCCCGCGCGGAGCCAGGGCCGCAGCGAGGCCACCGCCTCGCCCAGCTGCCGGATCGCCTCCGGCACCTGCGGCGGCACGCGGTCGCCGACGTCCAGCGCGCGGATCGCCCCGCGCGCGAGCACGCGCACGTTGCGGACCGCCAGGTCCAGCTGCACGCCGGCGTCGGCGTAGAGCTCGACCGCGCTGCGCTCGCGCCGCCGCGACGGGGCGGCGACCGCCGTCTGCCGGCCGATCACCAGCGCCTCGGAGAACCGCTGGGCGTGGACGTCGATGGCCCGGGCGCGCTCCAGCGCGCGCTCGGCGTCCTCCAGCGTGCCGCCCGCCAGCGCCGCCGCGATGTCGTCCAGGACGCCCGCGAGCTCCCGGAGCACCGGCTCGGCCTCCCGGCGCACGAGCCGCAGCGGGTCGACGGGGAGGACCAGGTAGCTGAGCACCAGCGCGACGGCGCAGCCGATCAGCCCGTCGACCGAGCGCGCGAACGACAGCCCGCCGGTCGGCGGCTGCAACGTGACGACGAGGGCGGCGGACACCGCCGTCTGCTGGACGAGCAGCGGGCTGCCGCCGAGCAGCACCGTGATCGACATCGCCAGCAGCGTCACCGCGACGAGCTGCCAGGCCCCGGAGCCGATCGCCAGCACGAGCAGGTCGCCCAGCACGATCCCCAGCGTCACGCCGAGCGCGACCTCGATCGCGCGGGTCAGGCGCTGGCCGACGGTGAGGCCGAGGACGATCATCGCCGCGACCGGCGCGAAGAACGGCTTCGGGTGCCCGACCGCCTCGGTGGCGATCGCCCAGGCGACGCCGGCCGACAGCGAGGCCTGCAGCAGCGTGCGCCGGAGCGCGAGCAGGCGGTCGACCCGCGCGCGGAAGCCGGTGCGCGAGCGCTCGGCGGCGGTCTCGAGGATCTCGCGTGGGGGCATCGCCAGGGCCGGTCCTACCCCCGACGTCGGAACACGGACAGGGTTGTTTCCGGGGCACACGGCGGCGGGGACGCCAAGAGCACACGACGCGAGGGACCGGATTCGGCCCATACCCCCCGCCCCCCGTCCCTCGCTCGCGGGCCCCCTTCTGGCGGAATCGGTAGGGCCCGCACCGTTCGACCGCGAGCCCGGCTCCCAC
>JACRMD010000099.1 GCA_016215085.1 Solirubrobacterales bacterium
ACGAGGTGCGCGGGGTCATCGACCTGGTCGACATGAAGGCCTACGAGTACGACGGGACCGGCCGGGAGAACTGCAAGGAGATCCCGATCCCCGACGACCTGCGCGCGCAGGCCGAGGAGTACCGCGAGAAGCTCATGGACGAGGTCGCGGAGGTCTCCGACACGCTGATGGAGCGCTACCTCGAGGGCGAGGAGATCTCCCACGACGAGATCGTCACCGCCCTGAAGGACGGCACCAACCACGGTGACATCTTCCCGGTGGTGTGCGGCGTCGCGACGCGGAACATGGCCACCAACCGCCTCCTGGACGCGATCGTGGAGGACCTGCCCTCGCCGGTCAAGCACGGCGAGATGGAGGTCTCCGACCACGTGGCGCTCAAGCCGTCCGAGGACGGCGAGCTCTTCGCCTACGTCTTCAAGACGCGCGCCGACCCGTTCGCCGGGCGCATCAACCTCTTCCGCGTCTACCAGGGCGTGCTGCCGCACGACACCCAGCTGCTGAACACCCGCACGCACAACAAGGAGCGCGTCGGGTCGCTGCTGACGTTCAACGGCAAGGAGTCGGTCACCGTCGACGAGTTCGGCCCGGGCGACATCGGCGCGGTGGCCAAGCTCAAGGAGACCCGCGCGGGCGACTGGCTCGCCGCCCGCGACGAGCCGATCGCGATGCCGGCGATCAAGCTGCCGGCGCCGGTCATGGCCTTCGCGATGGAGCCCAAGAGCAAGGGCGACGAGGACAAGGTCTTCACCGCGCTGCGGCGGCTGCAGGAGGAGGACCCGACGATCGACCTGCATCGCGACCAGCAGACCGGCGAGCAGATCGTCGCCGGGCTCTCGCAGATCCACGTCGAGGTCATCGTCGACCGCCTGAAGTCGCGCTTCGGGGCCGAGGTGACGCTCAAGCCGCCGCGCGTGCCCTACCAGGAGACGATCCGCCGGGGCGCCAAGGCCCACGGCCGCCACAAGAAGCAGACCGGCGGCCGCGGCCAGTTCGGCGACTGCCACATCGAGATCGAGCCGATCGAGAGCGAGGACGGCGGCACCTTCGAGTTCGTCAACGCGATCAAGGGCGGCGTCATCCCGCAGGGCTTCATCCCCGCGGTCGAGAAGGGCGTGCTCGAGGCGATGGCCCACGGGCCGGTCGCCGGCTACCCGGTCAAGGGCGTGCGGGTGACGCTCTTCGACGGCTCCTACCACTCGGTGGACTCGTCGGAGATGGCCTTCAAGACGGCCGGCTCGATCGCGATGAAGGACGCGCTGGCGCAGGCCGGGGCGGCGCTGCTGGAGCCGATCATGATCGTGACGCTGAGCGTGCCCGAGGACGCCGTCGGCGACGTCATCGGCGACCTCAACTCGCGCCGCGGGCGCCCGCAGGGCATGGAGCCGGGGCCGGGCGGCATGACCGAGGTCAAGGCCGAGGTGCCGATGGCCGAGATGCTCACCTACGCGCCGGACCTGCGGTCGCTGACCGGCGGCCAGGGCGACTACACGATGGAGTTCCTGCGCTACGAGGAGGTGCCCTCGCACCTCGCGCAGAAGGTCGTCGAGCAGGCGGCCGAGGACGCCGAGGCGGTCAAGGCGTAGGCCGCCGCCTTGCAGGGCCGCCCGGGCCCCCTTGGTAGCCTGGGCGGGCCCCTGTGACCCGGAAGTCGATCACCACGAACCCGGCCATCGTCACCTGCGACGTGTGCGGCCGGACCCTGCTGCGCGGCGAGCAGTCCGACGTGTTCCTGCACCAGGGCGCGCGCAAGGACGTGTGCGAGCTGTGCACCCAGCGGGCCGTCCACGAGGGCTGGATCCGCGAGGGCCTCGACGACGTGCTCACGCGCGGCCGCGACCGCTCGCGCAAGCGCGCCGGCTCCC
Organism: Solirubrobacterales bacterium; assembly: GCA_016215085.1. Classification (GTDB taxonomy): domain Bacteria; phylum Actinomycetota; class Thermoleophilia; order Solirubrobacterales; family Solirubrobacteraceae; genus Baekduia. Next base: position 1,863 of record JACRMD010000099.1, read on the forward strand.
TGCTGGGCCGCCTGCGCGCCCGTCGCGCCGAGCAGGCCGCGCCCGAGCCCGAGTACCTGGCCCCGCCTCCGGAGCCCGCCTACGACGCGCCGCCGCCCGAGCCGGTCGAGGCCTACGAGCCCGAGCCGGCCTACGCGCCGCCGCCCCCGCCGCCCGAGCCGGTGCCCGAGCCCGCCCCGGCGCGCTCGCGCGAGCCCGACGTGCCGCTCTACGAGCACCGCTCCGTGCGCGGCGTGCCGACCAACGCCGAGCTGAAGGTCGCCCGGGCGCTGGAGGTCTTCAACGGCAGCTCCCACACCCGCACGGTGTCGGGCGTCGCCCGCTCGCTCGGGGCGCCGATCGTCAGCGCCCGCCCGTCGGCCACCGAGGGCAGCGTGGTCGAGATCGTCGTCGCCTGGGAGCTGTCCTGGTACCGCTTCGAGGTCGACCTCGGCAACGAGGCCGCGGGCGTCCGCGTCGCCGCCCAGGGCATGGAGCTCGACGAGCTCGAGCCCGCCGAGCAGACCCCCAACGCCGCCGCCGACGACGGTGGGCGGTTGCACCCCGCCGCGTCGCTGGCCTAGGGTTCGCCGCCGATGATCTCCTGCACGGTCACCTCATGATCTACTGCGTCGTCCCCGAGGAGCTGGCCCCCGAGCTGTACGACAAGCTCGCGAGCTACTACGCGGACGACCCGAACGTGAAGGTCATCGTCGACCGGCGCAAGTCCGAGCGCCGCGGCGCCGAGGGTCCCGACGGCGGGCACCAGCGCGAGCGCCGCGACCGGCGCCGGCCGCGCGTGCCGGGCGAGTTCCCGCCGCTCGATCCGGAGTGAGGCTGGTCGTCCACGTCGACGGCGGGGCGCGGGGCAACCCCGGGCCCGCCGCCGCGGCCGCGGTCGTGTCCACGCCCGAGGGCGAGGTCCTCGGCGAGGCGGCCGAGCTGCTGGGCGAGACCACCAACAACGTCGCCGAGTACCGCGGGCTCCTGCTCGGGCTGCGCCGCGCGCGCGAGCTGGGCGCCACCGAGGTCGAGGTCGTCAACGACTCCGAGCTGGTCGCCAAGCAGGTCAGCGGCGCCTACAAGGTCAAGCACGCCGCGATGAAGCCGCTGCACGCCGAGGCGCTGGCCGAGTTGGCGCACTTCCGCTCGTGGACCATCCGGTCGGTTCCCCGGGCCCAGAACGCCGACGCCGACGCGCTGGTCAACCAGGCGCTCGACGGCGCACGCTAGTCCCCGCAAACGGCGCGGTTCACGCACCGGGCTCGCCGCCCGGTCCGCCCGTCGTCGGGCCGGTTTGGCGCCCCGCCGGAAGTGGGGAGCGCCGTGTCTGGACGAACCCCTCGCATCGAGGAAGGAGACAGCATGGCGAACGCGGGAACCACCCCGTACGGCACCTCCTCGGGTGCCTCGACCACCGGTGACGGTGGCGGCGCGACCGAGCAGGCGAAGGAGAAGGCCCAGGAGGTCAAGGGCCAGGCGCAGGAGAAGGCGCAGGAGGCCGCAGGCCAGGCCAAGGGCAAGCTGCGCGAGCAGGTTGACCAGCGCTCGACGCAGTACGGGCAGCAGGTCAGCACCCAGGCGAGCGACATCCGCTCCGTCGGGCAGCAGCTGCGCGAGCAGGGCAAGGAGGGGCCGGCGAAGGTCGCCGACCAGGCCGCCGATCGCATCGAGCGGGCCGGGTCGTGGCTGACTCACTCCGACGGCGACCAGATCCTGCACGACGTCGAGGACTTCGCGCGCAAGAACCCGTGGGCGGTCGCCGCCGGCGGCCTCGCGCTCGGCTTCATGGCCTCGCGCTTCCTGAAGGCCTCGAGCACCGACCGCTACGACCGCCGCTCCAGCGCCGGGCAGCTCCCGCGGCACACCAGCACCCCGTACGACGAGCAGCGCTTCAGCCGCGGGCCGGACGCGGTGACCCCGCCGCCCACGTCCCCGCCGCCCACGTCCCCGCCGCCGACCGCGCACCCCGGGGGTCGCTGATGGCGACCACCCCGGGCTCCTCGCCGGACCTCCGGGATCGCTCGATCGGCGAGCTCCTCAAGGAGCTCTCGACCGAGACGTCGACCCTGGTCCGCAAGGAGATGGAGCTCGCCCGGGCCGAGCTCTCCGAGCAGGGCAAGCGCGCCGGCAAGGGCGCGGGCATGCTCGGCGGGGCCGGCGTGGCCGGGCTCCTGACGCTGATGTCGCTGACCGCGCTGCTGATCCTGCTGCTCGACAAGGCGATGGACACCGCGCTCGCCGCGCTCATCGTGACCGTCCTGTGGGGCGCGATCGCCGGCGTGCTGGCCCTGCAGGGCCGCAACAAGCTGCAGGAGGCCACGCCGCCTGCTCCCCAGACCGTGGAGACCGTGAAGGAGGACGTGCGATGGGCCAAGACCCTGAAGTGATCCGGCGCGAGATCGAGGACACGCGTGAGCGCATGGGCGACACCGTCGATGCGCTCAGCTACAAGGCCGACGTCAAGACCCGAGCCAAGGAATCGGTGAGCGAGAAGGTGGACAACCTCAAGTCGAAGGTGACCGGCGCGACCGACCGCGTCTCGGACGCGACGCCCGGCACGGGCGACGTCAAGCACCAGGCGCGCCAGGCCAAGGGCCTCGCGCAGGAGAACCCGCTCGGCCTCGCGGTCGGCGCGGCGGCGATCGGCTTCCTGGCCGGCATGCTGATCCCGTCGACGCGGATCGAGGACGAGAAGCTCGGCGACGCCTCCGACCAGCTGATCGACCGTGCCAAGGAGGCCGGCCAGGAGGCGCTGGAGCGCGGCAAGCAGGTGGCGGGCGAGGCGGCCTCGGCGGCGAAGGACACCGCCCAGGAGCAGGGCCAGCAGCACGCCCAGGAGATGCAGGAGTCGGTCACCTCCTCCTAGGAGGACCGCCGCTGCTTCGTCAGGTCGCTAGGCCCGGGACTCGAAGTCGAGGCCCGGGCCTTCGATCGTGCAGCGCGCGATCGCGTTGAGCCGGGGTGTCGACATCGGCTCGTGGAGGTGGGGGAGCGGGACGCCCTCCTCCTCCAGCAGCGGGAACTCGTGCAGGCGCTTGATGAGCACCGCGCCCTCGGCGTCCCAGCAGGTGAGCGTGACGCGCGTGGAGCCCTCGTTGGACTCGGGGACGTTGAGCTTGGCGTCCAGCAGCGAGACGATCAGCTCCAGCTGCCCGGTGCCGGGGTACCGGTAGCGCTCGAGCTGGAGCTTGGCCCGGACGACGCCGTCGTCGTCGCCACCGCCGCCGGCCAGCGCGGCCACGGCGCCGCCGATCGCGGCGAGGGCCACGAGCGCGGCGAGGGCGAAGAGGAGCCTGACGTTGCGCATCCCGGGACCCAACGGACCGGGGACGCGCGGACTGGCGACTAGCCGTGCCACGGGTGGCGGCTGGGGAGGCGCACCTCGCGGCGCAGGGCCCGCAGGTCGCAGGCGGCCGGCGCGTCGAAGCACGCCAGCGCGAGGGCGCGGCCCTTCTCGCTCACCATGCCGAAGGCGGCCGCCTGGCCCAGGCGCTGCTCGAGCTCGGCGCGGACCGCCTCGAGGACCTTGTCGGCCGGCAGGCCGAGCTTGTCGCCCAGCGACGCGGCCAGCTCCTGCTTGAGCGCCGCGAGGTCGGGCTTGGAGCCCGCCTTGCGCCTGGCCCACTGCTCGCGGGCGACGGCGGCGCCGGCCGCGCGCAGCCTCGCGGGCTCGACGCCGAGCCGGTCGCTGAGGCTGCGGAGCACCATCGCGGCCACCATCTGGTGCATGCCGCCGCCGCG
>JACRMD010000100.1:0-810 GCA_016215085.1 Solirubrobacterales bacterium
CGGTGAGCATGAGCACGGGCGTGCGGTCGCCCGTCCCGCGCATCCGCCTGCAGACCTCCAGCCCGTCGAGGTCGGGCATCAGGACGTCGAGCAGGAGCGCGTCGGGCCGCACCACGGCCAGCCGCCGCAGCGCCTCCCGGCCGTCGCCGGCAAGCGCCACCTCGAAGCCCTGGACGCGCAGCGCGCGCTCCACCGCCTCGCGGACCGCGGGCTCGTCGTCGACCACCAGGACGCGCATGGCGGGCCATCCTCGCGGGCGACCCTGAAGGGAAGCTGAACGGCGCCTCCCCTACCCTGGAGGGCGCATGCCGGCCCGCGTCCGCCTCGCGCTGCTCACCGCCGCCTCGCTCGTCCTGCTGGGCGCCCTGGGCTTCGTCGTGCTCTACGACGGCGGCGACGACGCCGGTGGCCAGGGCTTCCAGGGCGCGCTGGCCCCCGACGTGCCCGTCCGCGACTTCACGCTCGCCGACCAGGACGGTCGGCGCGTGCGGCTCGCGGACCTCCAGGGCCGGCCGGTGGTCCTGACGTTCCTCTACACGACCTGCCAGGACACGTGCCCGACGACGGCGCAGCAGGTCCGCATCGCGATGGACGAGGTCGGCCGCGACGTGCCGTTCCTCGCCGTGTCGGTGGACCCGGGCAACGACACGCCGGTGCGCGCCCGCCGCTTCCTCACGCGCCAGCACCTCAACGGCCGCCTGCGCTTCCTGCTCGGCACCCGCGCGCAGCTGCAGCCGATCTGGAAGGCCTACGGCATCCGCCCGCAGGGCGACGGCTTCGAGCACACCGCCCATGTCCTGCTGCTGGCCC
>JACRMD010000100.1:859-5482 GCA_016215085.1 Solirubrobacterales bacterium
CCTGGCGAGCGACCTGCGGCTGCTCGGCGCCTAGCGAGCGCTAGACGCCGTACTCGGCCAGCGCCTCGAGGGCGGCGTCGGCCCGGTCGGCGGCGGCTCGGTAGGCCAGGTAGCCGTGGCGCCCCGGGTGCTGGCGCCAGTCGTCGTAGGCGGCGAGCGCGTCGTCCTCGGCGGCACGCCACACGGCGTGCAGGACGTCGCCCGCGGGGGCCCGGCCGACGACGACCTCCCTGGTGTCGTCGAGGCCGCGGAGGAGGTGGTGGAGCTGCCGGACGGTCATCGTGCTTCCCCTCGTGGTCCGGCGAGGGTCCTACCCGTTTCGGCACGGCGCCCTACACCCCTTCGTGGCGTTCGTCACCTTCTGACGCGTCGGCGCGCCGATCGCGCCAGGACTGCCACCCGAGCATCGCCACGACGACGACCACGGGCAGCACGTAGAGGAGGTTGACCAGCCAGTGGCCGGCGTGGGCGACGGGGAGCGCGGTCATTGCTGGGCGGCGGCCGAGAGCAGCCACAGGCCGAGGCTCGTGAAGGCGACCATGACGGCCAGCATCCAGTACTGGGAGCGCGTCGCGTCGCGCGCCCGGCTGTAGATCGCCAGCGCCCGGTCGTGGGCCAGGATCAGGCCGCTCACGTGCCCGAGCACGAGCGCCCCGACCTGGACGTACCAGATGCCCGTCGCCGTGATCCACTGGTAGTCGATGGTCGCCGAGGCGGTGCCGAGCACGTCGGAGCCGTCACCCAGCGGGTCGGACGCCAGCGACGCCAGCGCCTGGCCCTGGTAGGCGGCCAGCGAGAAGTAGTGGGCGATGACGTAGGCCAGCGCGATCGGCACCAGCGTGTGGGCGAACTTGTGGGAGAGGTCCTCGGTGGACTTGTGCTCCCCGACCGTGTGCATGCCCGCGACGCCGAGCCGGTACAGCAGCGCGACCGCCAGGCAGACGCCCACGAGGCCGACGGTGAACGCCGCCTCCAGCGCGTGGTCGCTGGCCAGCCCCAGGTCGGCGAAGAACGACTGCAGGTCGGGCGCGATCGACGACCACGTCGTGCCCTGCGAGAAGCCGTCGAAGCTCGTCGTCCCGATCATCACGCACAGCAGCGCCACGGTCCCGGGCACGGGGCTCAGCCGCGGCGCGCCCGACAGCGGCGGCCGCCCGTAGACGGCGCCGTCGCGCCAGTGCAGCGGCGAGAGCCGCGCGAACAGGCCGAAGTACACGGAGAACGCGTCGCCCCGGTCGCACCACCGCTCGACGCCGTAGAGGCTCATGCCCACGAGCTGGACGGCCGCGTAGACGAGCGCGAGCGTGACCAGCGTGCTCGGATCGTCGCGCTGCGCGTAGGCCAGCTCGACCCAGGCGAAGGCGAAGACGCCGACCGCCGCCGGCCACCGGCCCAGGCGCTCGGGGTAGGCCATGGGCTCGGGCATCCCCTCGCCGCCGATGCGCCGCGCCGCCCAGCCGAAGCCGCGGCCGAGCGCGCGCCAGGGGTTGAAGGCGCGGAAGACGTCGCCGAGCAGCAGGCTCAGCATCGGCAGGCCGACCCAGAACGCGACGTAGATGACCGTCGGCGCGAGGTTGGCCGTCGCCGACTGGGTGCCCGCGAAACCGGCGTAGACGACCACCGCGAAGGCCGCGACGCCCAGGCCGCCGGCGACGACCTCCAGCGCGCGCGGGACGCCGAGCAGGCGGCGCTCCTGCACCTGCTGCAGGCGCGGCGTCGCCCACAGCACGGCGAGGGCGACGAACGACACGACCAGCACGACCGCCGCGCCCCACGCGAACAGCCAGCGCGGGATCGGGAGGTCCTGGCGCCCGACGAGCCCGTGGGCCCAGGCCCCGGCGGGCGCGATCAGCGCGGCGGCGGCGACGGCGCCCAGGACGAGCGCGGCCCGCTGCCTCACGGGCTCACCTCGAGCTCGGCGATCTGGACGCCGCGCTGCTCGAGCTCGACCTCGAAGCGGCCCTCGATCGTGCCCTTGAACGCGAACGTGGCGCTGCCGCCGGCCTCGACGTCCTTGGCGACGTCGTAGCCGTGGACGTGGATCTCGTCGGCGACGTCGGACTCGACCTTGAAGCGGACCTGGTCGCCGCTGCCGAACTCGAGCCGCTGGACGCCGCCCTTGGGCTTGCCGCCCTGCACCTCGACGGTCGGCACCTCGGGCTCGGCCGGCTCGGCCACCTGCGTCTCGGTGGTCGCCGTCTCATCCGGGCCCATGGCCCGCCCTCGCGGAACTTCAGGTGGTGCTGGAGGTCCCTAGCAGGAGCTGGTGTTCTTCACCGTCTGCTCGGGGCCCGAGCTCCAGGGCTGGCCGGCGCCGTTCTGGACGCCCGGGGCGAAGATCACGGACACGTCGCGCTTCTTGTCCGAGCAGCCGGTCGACACGAAGTAGCCGACCTTCTTCTTCTTGCTGCCGGTGGCCTTGATCTTCTTGATCTTCGTCTTCACGTCGATGACGGCGACCGGCAGGGTGACCTGCTCGAGCAGCGAGTCGGGGACGCGGAAGGTGAAGACCGTGTTGGCACCCTTCTTCTTGAAGGTCGCCGGGATGGCCTCGTTGATGTCGACCGCGCACTGGGCGGGCTCGCCGTTGGGGTGACCCTCGAGCCACAGGGCGGCCTTGTTGGTGCCCGAGTTGTAGAGCTTGAGGTCGAGGTTGCACTTGATCGCGGACGGGTCGTCGACCGGGGTGTCGGTCGAGCCGGCGCGCGCGGTGATCGAGCCCGTGCCCCAGACGGCCTTGCTCGGGCAGTCGGAGTCGCTCTTGGCGGCGTTCATCGAAGCAGCCGTGCAGCTGGGCAGCACCGAGGTGTTGACCTTGACGCCCTCGAACGAGAACGAGTAGTCGCGCACGGGGTCCGGGATGGTCCCGTCGGCGTCCTTGATGCTGAAGTTGACGGTGATCCCGACAGGCTTCGGCTTCTTCTTCGTGCCGCCGTTCGGCGAGACCTTGGTGGTCGTCAGGTTGTACTGGTTCTCGCCGGCGAACGCGACCGCGGCGAGCACGCCGAAGGCCGCAAGGACGGCCACGGCGATGAAGCGTGCCTTGCGCAAGCTTCTCTCCTCCTGAGTGGGAACTTCTGTGGACGGGGTGTCGGGTGCTTATACCTGAGCGGCGCCCGGAGTTTCGGTCTCGCGGTCCGCTCTTGCCGAGGAAGGTCTCGTACATCCGTCCACGGAGATTGAGGGCCCGTGTCCGCGGGAAGACGTGTGACGGCCGTCACGGACGGGGCGTCGGCCTGCTGACCGGGTCACTCCGCATCCCGGGGCGACGGATGGTGAGCGTTGGGCGATCGCGTGCAGGGCGCCGTCCGGGGCAGGACATCCGCTGCTACCGTCGCGCGCTCGCATGCGCGCCCCCACGCACTCGATCCACGCTCCGCACTTCCCGCGCGGGCTGCCGTGGCTGAACGTGGCCACGCTGCGCCTCGACCAGCAGCGCGGGCGCCCCGTGCTCGTGGAGTTCTGGGACTTCTGCCGCCCGTCGTGCCTGCACACGCTGCCCTACGTCAAGGCGTGGCACGAGCGCTACGCCGACGCCGGCCTGCGGGTCATCACGATCCACTCCCCCGGGTTCGCGCCCGCCCGCGACGAGGCCGCCGTGGCCGGCGCGGTGGCCCGGCTGGGGATCGAGCACCCGGTGCTCGTCGACCTCGACCTCGAGGTGTGGCGGCTGTACGAGAACCAGGGCTGGCCCGCGCGCTACCTCTTCGACGACCGCCTGCGGCTGTTCGAGTACCACTTCGGCGAGGGCGGCTACCGCGAGACCGAGGAGGCGATCCAGGAGGTGCTCGGCATCGAGCGCGAGCCGGTCGCCTACGTCCGCCCCGAGGACGTGCCCGACGCGCTGCTCGTCGTCCCCACGCCCGACCGGGAGGGCGCCTACTCGGGGCCCTACGAGGCGGGCGCCGTGTGGGCGGTGGTGTCGGGCAGCGGCGACCTCGTGGTCGACGGCGAGCCGCGCCCGGTCGAGCACGCCGGCGCGCTGCTGCTCGTCGAGCACCCGCACCACACGGAGGGCGTGCTGCGGCTCGAGCCCGGCCCGGGCGTCACCGTGCACGCCACCTGCTTCACGCCGGGTCTGGCGGCGGAGCAGGCTCCGGCGGGCTGACCTCGTCGCCCAGCAGCCGCAGCAGCCGCGGGGGGCCGTCGTCCTCGACCAGCAGCGCGCCGCCCGGCCAGTAGGGGCTGTCCGGGCCGCTGCCGGACACGTAGCGCTCGAGCACCCAGTTGCCGCAGTTGTGCAGCCACGAGCCGCCGGGCGTGCGCCACTCGGTGAGGTCGTCCTCGGGCAGCGGGCCGGTGCGGTGGGTGTGGCCGAAGAGGACGTGCTCGGCCTCGATGCCCAGCCGCCCGGCCGCCTCGCCCATCGCCCGCAGCGAGCTGCGGCGCAGCGCGGGGCCGGAGATGTCCGAGCTCAGCGGGCCGATGCCCAGCAGGTTCAGGCCGCGGATGCCCAGCGGGAAGACCGAGGTCAGCAGCCGCAGCCGGATCGGCTTGTGGCTGTCGCCCTCCAGCAGCTCGTACGCCTTGGCCGCGCGCCCGGCCCCCTCCCCCATCGAGACCTCCCGCGCCCGCTGCGCGGCCGCGTAGGTCCACGCGTACAGCGGCGCCAGCACGCGCTCG
>JACRMD010000101.1 GCA_016215085.1 Solirubrobacterales bacterium
CTGCGCGACCTCGACGAGCGGCCGGGCATCGCCGAGGCCGACGCGCTGCGGCGGCTCGCGCCGACGGTCCAGGAGCTCTACGGCTCCGACGAGCTGCGGGCCGTGTCGCCCACGGTGCTCGACGAGGTCCGGGCCAACCTGGTGTGGTACCTGACGACCCTGGCCGAGGAGGTCCCGCAGGTCTACCGCGACCTCGAGGTCGCGCTCGACGAGGCCTTCCCGGGCAGCCACGTGGACGTGCCGTCGCTGCTGACGTTCGGCTCGTGGATCGGCGGCGACCGTGACGGCAACCCCAACGTCACGCCCGCGGTCACGGCCGAGGCGCTGGCGCTCATGCGCGAGCAGTGCCTGCGGTTCCTCGAGGCGCGCATCGGCCTGCTCGCGGGCCGCGTGTCGCTCTCGGAGCGGATCACCGGCCCGGCGCACGGCATCGCGCCGCTGCTGGAGGCGGGCGAGGCGCGGTTCCCCGAGCTCGCCGCGCAGCTGGCCGAGCTCAACGCCGAGGAGCCCTACCGGCGCGCGTTCACGTTCGTGCGCGAGCGCGTGCGCGCGACCCGCCGCGGCGAGCCGGGCGGCTACGCCGAGCCCGCCGAGCTGCTGGCCGACCTGCACGCCGCCGAGCGGTCGCTGCGCGAGGGCGCCGGCGCGCTGACCGCTGCCGGGGACCTGCGCGACGTCGTCCGCCAGGTCGAGGTCTTCGGGTTCCACTTCGCCCGCCTCGACGTGCGCGAGCACGCCCGCCGCCATCGCGACGCGCTGCACGAGGTGCTCGAGCGCCTCGGCGTGCAGGAGGGCTACGCCCAGCTGCCCGAGGACGAGCGCTGCGCGCTGCTGGCGCGGCTGGTCGCCGACCGCCGGCCGGTCGTGCCCGGCGACCTCTCCGGCTTCTCCGAGGCCACCGCGTCGGTCGTCGCGACGTTCCGCATGGTCAAGGCCGCGCTCGACGACGGGCACCGCGGCGCGATCGAGGCCTACATCATCTCCGGCGCCGAAGGGCCCGCGGACCTGCTCGAGGTCCTGCTGCTGATGAAGGAGTCGGGGCTCGCGCGCGCCGGCGGCGAGGGCGCGCGCCTGCGCATCGTCCCGCTGTTCGAGGCCGCGGCCACGCTGCGCGACGCGCCGCGCACGATGGAGGCGCTGCTGCGCGAGCCCGTCTACCGGGCCGCGCTGCGCGCCGTCGGCGACGAGCAGGAGGTGATGGTCGGCTACTCGGACTCCAACAAGGACGCCGGGTACGTCGCGTCGGGGTGGGCGACCTACCGCGCGCAGGAGCGCGTCGCCCAGGTCCTGCAGGCCCACGGCGCGTCGTGGGTCTTCTTCCACGGCCGCGGCGGCGCGCTGGGCCGCGGCGGCGGCCCGACGAACACGGCGATCCTCGCGCTGCCCGCCGGCACGGTCGGCGGCCGGCTGAAGATGACCGAGCAGGGCGAGGTGCTGGCGGCGAAGTACGGCACGGCGGCGGTCGCGCACCGCGAGCTCGAGCTGACGACCAGCGCCGCGCTCGTCGCCGCCACGCGGCGCCCGCCCCCGCCCGGCACGACCCAGGCCGAGCGCCACCTCGAGGTGATGGAGCGGCTGGCCGAGCGCTCCGAGCGCGCCTACCGCGACCTCGTCCACGGCGATCCCGACTTCGTGGACTTCTTCACCGCCGTCACCCCGATCGACGAGATCTCGCGGCTGCGGCTGGGCTCGCGGCCGGCCAAGCGCTCCAGCGGCGGCGGCATCGAGACGCTGCGCGCGATCCCGTGGGTGTTCTCGTGGACGCAGGCGCGGATCGTGCTGCCGGCGTGGTACGGGCTCGGGACGGCGCTCGAGGACGCGCGCGAGCACGCCGGCCTCGGCGTCCTGCAGGTGATGGAGCGCACGTGGCCGTTCTTCGCCGGACTGCTGGCCAACGCCGAGATGGCGCTCGCCAAGGCCGACCTGCCGATCGCGCGCCGCTACGTCGAGCTGTGGGACCGCGAGGAGCCGCGCGAGCGCATCTGGGGCACGATCACGGACGAGTTCGCGCGCACCGAGCGCGAGCTGCTGCTCATCACCGGCGAGGAGCGCCCGCTCGACCGCGTCCCGGTGCTGCAGGCGTCCATCGACCGCCGCAACCCGTTCGTCGACCCGCTGTCGTTCCTGCAGGTCGAGCTGCTGCGCCGCCTGCGCGCCGGCGACGAGCACGAGGAGCGCCTGGGCCGGGTGAGCCTGCTGGCCATCAACGGCATCGCCGGCGGGCTGCGCAACACGGGATAGCCTGCCGGGAGTGGGCAAGCTCTTCGACCGCATCGACGACCACCACCGCGCCTGGATCGCCCGGCAGTCGATGTTCTTCGTGGCGACCGCGCCGCTGGCCGCCGACGGCCACGTCAACGTCTCGCCCAAGGGGCCGATCGGCAGCCTCGCCGTCCTCGACGACCACACGGTCGCCTACCTCGACGTCAACGGCAGCGGCGCCGAGACGATCGCCCACGTGCGCGAGAACGGCCGCATCGTCGTGATGCTGTGCGCGTTCGACGGCCCGCCGCGGATCCTGCGGCTGCACGGTCGCGGCGAGGTCGTGCTCAGCGGCGACCCCCGGTTCGAGGAGCTGCTCGCCCGGGCCGACTTCGCCGACGCCTCGATCGAGGAGGCGCGGCGCTCGATCGTCGTCGTGCACGTGACGCGCATCGCCGACTCGTGCGGGTACGGCGTGCCGCTCATGTCCTTCGAGGGGCTGCGCGAGCACCACGCGAGGTCGTCGGCCAAGAAGGTCCGCGTCAAGGGCCTCGAGGGCTACCGCGCCTTCCAGCGCGAGCGCGGCGCGCGCAGCCTCGACGGGCTGCCCGCGCTGATGGACTGATCAGGGACGCGTCAGGGGCTCCCCCGATGGCGCGGGGGCCGGCGGGGCGGCACCCTGCGGCCATGCGCAACCCCCTCTCCCTCCCCAAGTCCCTCGCGGCCGTCGCGGCCGTGGCCTCGGCGCTCGCGCTGACCTCCTCGGCGAGCGCGGCGACCGGCGGCATCATCGTCGCCGACGGCGAGACCGCCATCGGCACCACGTTCAGCGTGTTCGCCCAGATCACGGCCGACGAGGCGTTCGGCACCGCCTCGTTCGTCAACCCCACCCGCCAGCCCGACCGCGTCGGCGACGTCACGTGCGCGAAGATCAAGGGCAGCCGCGCGATCATCGGCGTCCAGATCTCCGCCGACCCGGCCCGCTACACGAGCTTCGTCCTCGAGGACCGCGGCACCAACGGCGACGCGCCCAGCGACCGCGTCCGCGGCGGCGACATCACCGAGACGCCGGCCTCGTGCGCGGTGGTGCCGTCGGTGGCCGCCAAGTACACGCTGAAGTCCGGCGACGTCGTGATCGCCTCCGACCCGGTCTAGGCCTCCGGCACCGCCGCCGCGGCGAACGAGGCCAGGTCCGGGAACACCGCGTCCGGCGCGGCCTCCGCGGGCGGCGTCGCGCCGGAGCCGCTGCGGCCCTGGCGGCGGTCGATCCAGACCGTCGCCAGGCCCAGCGCCTTGGCCGGCACGTGGTCGTGGAACAGGCTCTGCGCCACGTGCAGCACCCGCTCGCGCGGGAGCGCGAGCCGCTCGAGCATGAGCGCGAACCCGTCGGGCCGCGGCTTGTAGGCCTCGGCCTGCTGCGCCGTGACGACCTCGTCGAACGCGACGCCGAGCTGGCGCGCGGACCGCGCGAACAGGTCGTCGTCGCAGTTGGTGATGACGCCGAGCCGGTAGCGGGTGGCCAGCCGGCGCAGCGCCTCCGGCGAGTCCGCGAACGGCGGCCACGCCCCGACCGCGGTGGCGAACGCCTCGGCCTCGTCGTCGGAGGGCGCGAAGCCGAGGTCGGCGCCGACGCCGATCAGCGCACTGCCCACGACCTCGCGGTAGGGCGCGTACGGCCCGGCCTCCAGCGCGGCCTCGTGGCGGGCGTAGGCCTCGAGCAGGTCGTCGTCGCCCGCGCTCGCGCCGTGCGCGGCGAGGATCGGGCGGGCCGCCTCCAGGAGCCCGCGCTCCCAGTCGATCAGCGTGCCGTAGCAGTCGAAGGTCAGCGCCTCGAAGGCCGCGTAGTCCATGCGGCGAACGCTAGACGGCGCCGAGCGCGGCGGGGCGCAGCGCGGAGACGTCCAGCGACAGCTCGACGACGCCGCCCGCCCACCGCGAGGCGCAGGGGATGCCGAGCCGCTCGGCGGTCGTGACGAACAGCTGGCGGGCCGGCTCGTTGTGGGCGAGCACCAGCGCGACGACGGTCGTCATGCCCTCGCGGCGGGCCTCGGAGAGGACGCGCTCCACGAGCCGCGCGCCGAGGCCGTGGCGGTGCCACCCGTCGGCGATGACGATGGCCACCTCCCCGGTCTCGGGCACCACGGGGTTGCGGATGACGCGCGCGACGCCCGCGATCTCGCCGTCGTCGTCGCAGGCCACCCACGCGACGTGGTCGTGGGCGTCCACGCCGACGAGCTGCCGGACCTCGCGCTCCTTCAGCCTGGGGTGCGGGCTGTGGTAGCGGAGGTAGATCGACTCCTCGGACAGCCGCTCGTGGAACCGCCGCAGGCGGTCCGCGTCGCTGCGGCGGATCGGCCGCAGCGCGAGCGTCATCGCCGGTCGGCGGCGAACGCGAAGGCGGCGCTCAAGGCGGCCGCGGCGGCGAGGACGACCGTCGCCCACAGGGCGCCAACGGCCAGGCTGAAGACGGCCAGCATGCCAAGCAGGATGCTGAGCGCGACCGTCCCGGCGATGAGGGTGGTGCGCAGCTTGGTGGTCATGTCCCTAGTCTCGACCTCCGTTCGGTGCCGCACGACCGGGGGAAACCGCGGACGAGCACGGCTTTTCCCTATGCAGCCGGGTCCGCACTACCGCCGGGCGCGCGAAGCGCGCGGCGCAGCAGCGGCGGCACCAGCAGCGTCGTCAGGACGGACATCGCGACGATGACGGCGAACAGCCGGTCGTCGATGACGCCGGCCGTGGCCCCGATGCCCGCGACGATGATGCCGACCTCGCCGCGGGGCACCATCCCGAGCGCCACGACGCGGCGATCGGCCGGCGCCATCCCGCGGGAGCCCAGCAGCGCGCCCGCGTACTTCGTGGCGAACGCCAGCGCCGTGACGGCCGCCAGCAGGACGAGCGTGCCGGGATCCGCCAGCTCGCCGAGCTCGACCTCGGTCCCGATGAACGCGAAGAAGAACGGCGGGAAGAACGCGTACAGCGGCGCGACCTCCTCCTCGATCGGGTGCTGCTCCTTGGTCTCGGCGACGATCATGCCCGCCAGGAACGCGCCGATGATCGCGGCCAGGCCGATCTGCGCCGAGAACGCCGCCAGCCCGAGGCAGATGATCACGGCGGGCAGCAGCGGCGACTCGGAGAACCGGGGCGCGTGCAGGATCTGCGGGCGCCGGGCCGTCACCCGCGTGCCGCCGAGCGCGAAGAACGCGACGAAGCCCAACGCGAGCGCGACCGTCACGAGCAGCCCCGCGACGTCGACGCCGTCGTCGGCGCCGAGGCCGACGGCGACCGCCAGCAGGAGCATCGCGAGGATGTCGTCGATGACCGCCGCCCCGAGGATCGTGCGGGCCGCACGGCCGCCCAGGACGCCGAGCTCGATGAGCACCGCCGAGGTGATCCCGACGCTGGTGGCCACCAGCGCGACGCCGACGAACACCGAGGTCGGTCCGTCCTCGCCGATGGCGGCCGCGAACGCGATGCCGCCGGCGAAGGGCAGCGCGACGCCGAGCGCGCCGACCAGCGCGGCCGACCGGCCGACGTCGCGCATCTCCGACAGCCGCGTCTCCAGCCCCACCCAGAACAGCAGGAACACGACGCCGAGCTCGGCGAAGACCTCCAGCACCTCACCCGGCTCGACGAGACCGAGCACGGCCGGGCCGATGACGATGCCCGCGAGGATCTCCCCGACGAGCCCCGGCTGCCCCAGGCGCTGGAACAGCTCGTCGCCGAGCTTCGCGGCCAGCAGCACCACGAACAGGTCGGTGAGGAGCCCCGCGACGGGACCCGCCGCGGCGAGGACGGTCATCGCCTACGCGCCGGCCCGCTCGAGCAGCCGGCGGGCGAGCGCCCGGAAGAAGTCCGAGCGGCGCACGACCCCGATCACCCGGCCGCCGTCGACGATCGGCACGATCAGCACGCGGTGGTGCAGGAAGGTCTCCGCGACCTGGGCGTCGCCCGCGCTCACCGGGACGTCGACGTGGTCGGTCGTGATGTGGCGCTCGACCGGCTCACGGGCGCAGGTCAGCCGCCGCTCGAGCGCGTCGTCGAGCACGGCGGGGACGAACGCGGCGCCCTTGAGCTCCCCGAGGTATCCGGGGAACAGCGCGCCGAGGAACTCGCGCTCGCCGAAGACGCCCAGCAGCCGGCCGTCGGCATCCACGACCGGCAGCGCCGGCAGGTCGGTGCCGAGCAGGGTGCGCAGCGCCTGCTCCACGGTGTCGCCGGCGCGCAGGAGCGGGACGTCCCTGCGCAGCACCTCGTTGACGACGCTCTCGGGGCTCATGCGTAGCGCACCATCACGTACCCGGTGGCCAGAACCAGCGACACCAGCGTCACCGGGAGGCCGACACGGAGGAAGGCCAGGAACGAGATCGGCCGCCCTGCGCGCGCGGCGAGGCCGGCGGCGGCGACGTTCGCCGCCGCCGCGATGAGCGTGGCGTTGCCGCCGAAGCAGGCGCCGAGCGCGAGCGCCCACCAGAGGCCGTCGTCCTCGCCGCCCTGCTGGAGCTGCTCGACCACCGGGATCATCGCCGCGGTGAAGGGGATGTTGTCCACCAGCGCCGAGCCGATCGCCGCCGCCCACAGGACGCCGAGCAGCTCCGCGACGCGGTCGCCGCCGGTGGCCTGCGCGATCGCGTCGGCGACCTCGCCGATCGCGCCCGTCTCCTCCAGCGCGCCGACCAACACGAAGAGCCCGAGGAAGAAGAAGAGCGTCGGCCACTCGATGCCGCCCAGCGCGCGCTCCAGCGGCTGGCGGGAGACGAGCAGCATCACGGTCGCGCCGCTGAGCGCGACCGTCGCCGGCTCGAGGTGCAGCGGCTTGTGGATGAAGAACACCAGGATGGACACGACGAGCACCGGCACGGTGCGCCGCAGCTCGTCGCGGTCCTCGATCGCGCGCTCGGCGTCGAGCGCCATGACCCGCCGCCGGGCCGCGGGCGCGACCTGCAGCCGCCGGCGGAAGGCCAGGTACAGCAGCGTCGTCACCACGGCGAAGGTCAGGGCGGCGATCGGCGCGAGGTTGACGACGAACTCGGCGAAGGACAGGTCCGTGGCGCCCGCGATGAGGATGTTGGGCGGGTCGCCGATGAGCGTCGCCGTGCCGCCGACGTTCGACGCGA
The DNA here is from genome assembly GCA_016215085.1 of Solirubrobacterales bacterium. GTDB lineage: Bacteria > Actinomycetota > Thermoleophilia > Solirubrobacterales > Solirubrobacteraceae > Baekduia. The sequence continues at coordinate 7,320 of JACRMD010000101.1, forward strand.
CGATCTCGATGATCACCAGCGGGATCGGGTCGATGTCCAGGGCGTCGGCGAGCAGGAACGTCATCGGGACGACGAGCAGGACCGTCGTCAGGTTGTCCAGGAACGCCGAGAGCACGGCCGTGGTCGTGGCGAGCGCGAAGACGACGGCCAGCGGGCGGCCGCGGGAGAGCTGGCCGGCCCGGATCGCCAGCCACGTGTAGGCCCCCGTCGGCTCCGTGATGCGGACCATGAGCATCATCCCGGCGAGCAGGCCGATGGTGTTGAAGTCCACCGCCTCGATCGCCTGCTCCTGGTCGATCGTCTGCGTCAGCACGACGAGCATCGCGCCCACGAGCGCGGCCTTCGTGCGGTCGACCTTCTCGGTGGCGATCGCGGCCAGCGTGACCGCGAAGATGGCGACGGCGAACGTCACGGCAGCGCCACCTCGCCGGCGGGCACGACGATCGCCGGGTCCATGCCGAGGAGCCTGAGGTCGCCCACCCACGTCGTCCACGGCCGGCTCTCGAGCAGCGCGCCGGGCCGCTGGCCGTCGGCGAGGCCGACCCGCACGAGCCAGGCCCAGTGGCGGGGGAAGCGGCGCGACGGCGCCTCGAGCTCGACGAGCGCGGCGTCGCCGACGCCCGGCATGGCCTCCACCGCGCACAGCTGCTCGCCCAGCCAGGAGCGCGCCTGGCCGGCGGTCAGGTGCCGCGGTGCGCGGCAGAGGACGAGGACCGAGCCCACGCCCACGACGATGGCCACCGCGGCGGGCCGGGGCGATGGGGGGCCGCCCCCATCCCCGCCGGGGGCCGCGTCCCATCAGGGCTCGACGAGGCCGCGGCGGATCGCGTAGCGCGTCAGCTCGACGCGGTCGCGCATCCCGAGCTTGCCCAGCAGGTTCTCGCGGTGGCGGTCGACCGTGCGCGGGCTGATGTGGAGGATCGACGCGATCTGCTCGCTGGTGTGCGCCTCGGCGATCAGCTTGAGGACGTCGAGCTCGCGCGGCGTCAGCGGGTCGGCGAGCACGTCGCCGCCCGCGCGCGCCCGCTCGAGCACGTCGCGGATCAGCGTCGCGACGGCCGCGGGGTACAGGAAGGGCTCGCCGCGCATCGCGGCGCGGCAGGCCTCCACGAGGTCGCGGTCGGCCCCCGACTTCAGGACGTAGCCCGAGGCGCCCGCCTTGAGCGCCTCGAACAGGTACTGCTCGCTGTCGTGCATCGACAGCATCAGGATCTTGAGCGCCGGGCGCTGGCGGGCGAGCTCGGCGGCGGCCGACAGGCCGGTGCGCCGCGGCATCGCCTCGTCGAGGATCGCGAGGTCGACGTCCTCGTGCAGCCCCTTCTCCACCGCCTCGGCGCCGTCGCCCGCCTCGGCCACGACGCGCAGGTCGGGCTCGGCCTCGAGCACGAGGCGCAGCCCGCGGCGGACGAGCGCGTGGTCGTCGGCCAGCAGGATGCGCGTGACCAGCGGCGTGCCGCTCATCGGGGCACCCGCAGCGCCACGCGCGTCCCGCCGCCGGGCGCCGGCCCGACCTCGACCTCGCCGCCGACCAGGACGGCGCGCTCGCGCATCCCCAGCAGGCCCTTGCCGTCCTCGGCGTCGCGCGGCAGCCCGCGGCCGTCGTCGACGACCTCGAGGCGCAGCTCGTCCGGGTCGGCCGCCAGCGCGAGCGACGCGGTGCGCGCGTCCGCGTGGCGCGCGACGTTGGTCAGCGCCTCCTGCGCGACGCGGTAGACGACGAGCTCCACGTCGTCGGGCAGGTCGGGCAGGGCCGCGGGCACCGACCGGCGCACCGTGATGCCCGACGCGCGCTCGACCTCGACGGTCAGCGCGGCCAGCGCGCTGCGCAGCCCGAGGTCGTCGAGCGCCTCGGGCCGCAGCCGCCCGGCGATCGCGCGGACCTCGTCCAGGGCGGCGCGGACGTCCTCGCGCGCCTCGTCGAGCACCGGCGCGACGTCCGGGCCGGCGTCGCGGCCGGCGCGCTGCAGCGTGAGGACCACGGCGGTCAGCACCTGGCCGACCTCGTCGTGCAGCTCGCGCGCGATCCGCAGCCGCTCGGCCTCCTGCGCGGACAGCGCGCGCCGGGCGCTGTCGCGCCGCTCGGCCTCCAGCCGGTCGAGCATCTCGTTGACCGCGACCGCGAGCTCGCGCGCCTCGCCCTCGGCTGCGGGCACGTCGGCGCGGCCGCCCGGGCGCAGCGGCTGGACGCCGCGGGCGAACGCGGCGACGCGGCGCACCGGCTCGAGCACGCGGCGCAACAGCACCAGGTTGACCACGAGGATGGCGACGATGCCCAGCACCACGACGACGACTTCGGTCGTGGCGACCGGGTCGGAGACCGTCGCCGGCGTCGCGACGAGCGCGACCGCCGCGGCGACGACCACCGCCGCGTTGACCGCGAACACGCGCCAGAGCAGGGACACGTGGGCAGTGTCGCGCACGCGCGGCGACCGACTGCGCGGAGCCCGCCGCCGCCCGTCCGGCGGCGGGCCCCGGCCCTTCCCCTACGGTCGCCGGTGCGAGCGCGTCAGCGGCCCCTCGTGGCGCGTGCCGTCGGGCGCCACCCAGCGGACGCGGTAGCGCCGCCCGTCGCGCTGCGCGGTCGTCGTCGTCCACGTGCCGCGGGCGTCGGTGCGGTCGCGCTTGAGGAAGCGCCAGCGCGAGGCGCCCTTGGCGCGGTAGTCGATCGACACGGTCGTCGCACCGGTCGCCGGGCGCACCAGGCCCCACAGCGTCGTGCGCGTGCGGCCGCGGATCGCGGCCAGCGGGAGGCGGAACGCGTCGTAGGCGCGCTTGGCGTCGCCGTCGCTGTGGCGCAGGCCCGACTCGAAGCCGCCGTAGCGCTGCAGCGCCGTCGCCGCGCCCGCCACCGGCGGGTCGTCGCGCATCAGGTACTGCGAGAACATGACGACGCGCGGGTTGGCCGCGGCGATGCGCTCGGAGATCGCGCGGTACTCGGCCTGGGTGGTCTCGCTCACGCCGAAGGTCGTGTCCGGGGTGGACTGGATGCCGAACTCGGTCAGCCAGATCGGCAGCCCCTTGCGCACGGCGCCCGCACGGCCCGCCTTCGCCAGCGCGCGGTTGAGGCGGCCCAGCGCGCCGATCGTCACGTCGTTGGGGCTGGGCGGCACGAAGTACGGGCCGCGGCGCGTGGTGTACGCGTGGTGGGCGTAGCCGTCGGCCGCCAGCCGTGCGCAGTTGCGCCCGAGCCGCCAGCGCACGTCGAGGCACATGGCGCGGCGCAGGAACGTGATCGGGTGCACGACCTCCCCGGTGCCGCGCGGCGCGGTCTCGCCGAGCAGCACGGGGACGCGGTCCGCCCCGCCGCGGCGCAGCCCGGCCGCACCGCGGCGGAAGAGCTGGCGGTAGATCCGCGCGCTCGTCGCGTCGCGCCCGTGGCGGTCGCGCGTCCACTGCGGCTTCAGGAAGTCGGGGTGGTTGGGCTCGTTCCAGATGGCGTAGGCGTCGACCCTGCCGGCGAAGTGCCGGGCCAGGGCGTCGGTGAAGCGGCCGAAGCGCGTCGGGCTCGGGCGGGTGAGGTGGTCCTTTCGGTCGCGGGTGGCCCAGCGCGGCACCGGTCCCGACACGGTGAGCAGCACCTTCATGCCGCGGCGCTGCGCCTCGTCGACGATGCGGTCGTAGCGCGACCAGTCGTAGGCCGCCGGGTCGCGCTCCTCGGCGTCGGGCGGCGCGGCGGCGCCGGCCGCGGGCGCGACCTCGTTCCAGTACAGGATGACCCGCAGCCACCCGACGCCGAAGCCCTGGATCTCGTCGAGGGTCTGCGCGCGCAGCGCCGCGTCGTCGGAGCGCAGCTCGCGCGGGGCCTCGAAGAGCACGGCCTGGCCGCGCTCGGCGCTCGCGGCCGCGGGCAGGGCGAGCAGCGCGATGAGGGACAGGAGGAGCAGGCGTCGCATCGCCTCCTGACACAAGCGGCGATGCGCGGATGTTGCGGTCGCGCCGTCACGGCCCTGACCGCCGTGCACCGCGAAATGGTGGTTGACCCCCATTGCCGACGCGCCCGCGCGCCGGAAGGCTGGTGGCGCAGGGATGACAGAGGCAGGACTCGGACCGGTCGCACGGCGACTGCTCAGCGCCCACGTGGGCTCGGTGCTCGAGCTCGAGCTGCTCCTGCTCGTCCGCGACCAGCGGCGGTCCTGGACCGCGGCGGACGCGGCGCTCGAGCTCCGGGCGCCGGTGGACTGGGTGTCCGGACGGCTCGCCGGCCTGGCTGAGGGCGGGGTGCTCGCGCCCCAGGCCGGCGAGCCGCCGAGCTTCCGCCTCCGCGACGACGACTGCCTGGCGCAGCTGGTCGACGAGCTCGCCGACGCCTACCGCCGCCGGCGGACGAGCGTCATCAGCCTGATCCACGCGGAGGAGTGAGGGGCGGCGGTCGCCGCCCCTACGGGCGGTGCCCGTCCACCAGCCGCGCGGCGTGGGCCAGCAGCTGCGCGCCGGGCTCGCGCTCGCGCAGCTCCGCCCGCTGCCCGTAGGCCGCGAGCACCCGCTCGCGCACCGCGTCGACCGTCACGCCGGGCGCCACCTCGTCGATCGCGCCGGCCGTCGCGGGGTCGACCGGGCGGCCGAGCGCGGCGTAGACGGCGGTGATCACGTCGCGGATCGCCGCGCCGTGGCCGACGACGACGACCGCGGTCAGGAGTGCCGCGCCGGCCACCGCGCGCTGCGCCGTGCCGACCACCTTCAGCCGCCCGCCGACGTTGACGCTGTGGCGCCCCGGGCAGTACTCGCCCGGCAGCTCGCCGACCCGCGCGTCGAGGCCCAGGTCCGCGAGCACGCCGGCCAGCAGCGCGGCGCGGTCGGCGAACCGCTCCTGCAGCCCGTCGGCGACGTGCGAAGTGACCGACACGTCCTCGACGAGCAGCGACGCCTGGTCGAACGCCGCGGCCTGGCCGCCGGCGAGCCGCAGCACCGGTGCGAAGCCGTGCGCCCGCGCGACGCCGGTCGCCTCGGCGAACCCGGGCAGGCGCGCGTCGAGCCGCCCGAAGGCGACGGCCGCGGCCTGTTGCCGGGCGCGCGCCGCCCGCTCCGCCTCGATACGCTTCCGCTCCGTCAAGTCGCGAAGGATCCCCGTGAACAACTGGCGGTTGTGGAGGCGAATGGCCGCCGAGCGCCGCCATCGCCGCCGGGATCTTCCCGGACGGCGGTGGCGACGCTAGTTGTAGGCCTGCGCGGGGCGCGGCACGCGCACCGCGGCCAGGAGCCGCTCGCGCAGCGACGGCGTGCGCTCGTGGTGGGAGATCGCGTACGCGCGCATCCGCAGGTGGGCGGCGAGGTGCGCGGTCGGCTGGAACGGGTCGGCGGCGAGGCAGCCGTCGGCGAGCGACAGCGCCGCGGCCGGGACGCCGCCGATCTCGCCGATCAGCGCCGGGCGGACGATCGGCGCCTTGGCGTCGACCTCGGCCAGGCGGCGGAGCGTGGGCTCGTCGGCCTCGGACGCGAGGCAGACGACGTACAGGTTCGCGGGGAGCATGGGGACCTCATGGGGAGTTGGGGAGAGGGGTCGAAGGCGTAGGACGCCGCCGCCCGCGTCATCCATCCCGGCCGGCGTACCGCCGGCGCCGATGGCGTACTACTTCCCGGCCAGTCGCAGGGTGTAGGTGACGGTCTTCCGGCCGCGGACCGCGAGCGTCAGCCGGTAGGCCGTGCGCGCCCTCAGGGCCGTCCCCGTCACGCGCACGGCGCCCTTCGCGCTCGCGCGGCGCGTGCGGCCCTTGGCGACGACCGTGCGGCCGCGGCGGATCGTCACGCTCGCGCGGCGGCGCGCGGCGCGGCGGGCGGTGACCGTGCAGGTCGCCCTGCGCGTCGCGGTCGCGACGGTGCACGAGACCGAGACGCGGGCGCTGCGCGGGCCGGCGCGCCCGGTCAGCCGCGTGGACGACGTCGTCGTGGCGGCGGGCGGCGGGGTGCCGGGGTCCGGGGTCGTCCCGCCCGGCGTGCTGGTCGTGAGCGCCCGCGTCGTGAACGTGCGGTCCTGCCCGGCGGTCGTGCCGTCCTCGGTCGTGGCGACCAGGCGGTAGTGGTAGGTCGTCCCTGGCGCGAGGCCGGAGACCACGACCGAGACCGGCGTCGCGACCGTGCCGGAACCGGCCGGCAGGTCGGCCGTCCGCAGGCCGTACGCCGTCGTCAGCCCGTACTCGAAGTGGTAGCTCGCGGCCTTGCCGCGCGGGTTCACGGTGCCCGCCAGGACGGCGGTCGTCGTCCCGGCGTCGGTGCCGATGGGGTCGGTGCTCGCGGCCGGCGGCGCGGGATCGGTCACCGCGGCGGTGGTGAACGTCGCGTCGGCGCCCGGCGTGCGCAGGCCGCCGCGGATCGCCACCACGCGGTAGTGGTAGGTCGTGTTGGGCGCCAGCGCGACGAGCGTCTCGCCGACGGCGACCGGGCCGGTGCCCGAGCCGACCGCGCGCGGCGCCGCGGGCGCGACCGCGCCGTAGGCGTCCGACGTCCCGTACTCGACCTGGAAGCTCGTCGCGGTCCCCTTGGGGTCGACGGTCCCGGCGATCGTGGCGCTGTCGCTGCGGATCGCCGACGCGGCGCCGGTCACCGCGACGGGCGCGACTGTGGCCGCCGGCGCCGTGGTGAACGTGCGGTCGGTGCCCGCGTAGCGCACGCCCCCGCGCAGGGCGACGAGGCGGAAGTGGTAGGTCGTCGCCGGCGCCAGCCCCGTCACCGGCTCGGCGACCACCACCGGGTCGTCGCCGGCGCCGGCGCTCGCCGGCGACGCCGGGGCGACCGACCCGTAGGAGGTCGTTGTGCCGTACTCGAAGCGGTAGTCGGTGGCGGTGCCGTTGGGATCGACGAGGCCGTTGAGGGTGGCGCCCGCCGGCGTCATCGCGCTGGCCGGCGACGTGGTCGCCGTCGGCGCCTGCGGGCCACCCGCCGCGGCGAACGCGCGCAGCTCGGCCACGTCGAGGTAGTCGGCGCCGCTGCCGAGCGCGCTCTGCGACCCCTTGGCCACCAACTTGACGAACCTCGTGCCCGCGACCTGCGTGGTCGGCGTCACGACGTTGAGCCTGTGGTTGTCGGCGGCGGTGAACGTGCCCTGCGCGACCTTGGTGTAGAGGCTGCCGTCGGTCGAGACCTGGACCTCGTAGCCGGCGAGGCTCGCCGAGTCGTCGTCGCCGCACCCGGCGCCGGGGTCGATCTCGAAGCCGGCGACCGCCGTCGCCACGGGGAGCTGCACGATCACGTACTTCGTCACGCCGTCGAAGGACGGCGCGTCCGAGCCCCACACGATCCCCTGCGAGCCGTCGATCAGGGCGCCCGGCCCGCAGCCGGAGTAGTTGGGGCCGTTGAAGCCGGCGATGGTGGCGCCGCCCGCCGACGCGGCGAGGTTGCGCCGCAGCGCGAAGCTCCGCGTCGTCGTCACGCCCGCGGCGACCGCCACGCCCGAGGCGCTGCCGGCCTCCAGCGCGCCGCCGCTCGCGCGCAGCAGCGGGTAGGTGCCGGCCGGGACGGCGGCGATCGCGTAGGTGCCGTCGGCGGCGGTGGTCGCCGACAGCTCGGGGCCGACGCCGGTGTCGTGGCCGGTGAACGCGACCGTGACGCCGGACTGGCCGACGCCGGTCGCGGCGTCGGTGACCGTCCCGGCGACGGTGCCCGTCGACCCGGCACCCGACGGCGGCAGCTGGAAGTCCTCGACCGGCGCGGTGTCGCCGGCGTCGGTGACCGAGGCGAAGTAGCCCATGCCGCGCGCCGCGAAGACGTCCCAGATCGCCGCCTCGTCGCCGAAGCCGCCGGCGGCGTCGGCCTGCAGGATCGCGTTGCGCAGGTCCAGGAAGGTCGGGTTGTCGGGCGCCAGGCGCATGCCGTTGGTCACCAGGCGCCGGGCGCGCGAGACGCCGTCGGCGGCGCCGTGGTCGGCGATCAGCCGGGCCCGGAGCTGCCACAGCGCCTGCGTCCAGATCTCGCCGTCGGCGTGGACCTCCGGGCCGCCGCTCCAGACCTTGCCGAAGTCGCCGAGCGTGTAGCCGCCGGGCCCGGCCGCGTTGCCGGCGTCGCAGAGCCCGGACGCCGAGCCGACGGGGCAGTCGGTCGGCTGCGTGCGCAGCGAGCCGAAGGCGTACCTGGCGAGCGTCACGTCGATGCCTGCACCGTCGGTCTCGAGGCCCTCGCCGTAGAGGTAGTCCGCGGCGTACCAGTCGGCCGTGCCCTCGTTGAGCGCGCCGCCCTGCGGGCCGCCGACGGCCTGGTAGCCCTGCGCGTCGACGATCGTGCGCCCGACGAGGCCGTGCGTGTACTCGTGGTAGACGACCGACGCGTCGAACGCGGTGCTGCGCCCGGAGCTCGTCAGGTACATCTGCATGTGCGGTGAGTACGGCTCCGGGTAGGTCGCCATGTTGGCGTTGTCGACGTGGTCGACGTCGGGCCTGCCGCCCGCGATCGCGGCGCCGTCCATGCTCTGGGCGAGCACGCGGTCGGTGCCCTCGAAGTTCCCCGCCGACGTCGTGAAGCCGATGTCGGTGCCGGCGAGGTGGTCGTGGAAGTTCGAGACCAGCCAATGCAGCTGGGTCGCGTCGGCGGCCCGGTTGACCTGCCACGAGTTCGCGGTGGCCGGGTCCCAGACGCACACCGGCGTGCAGGTGCCCACGGGGGTCAGCGTGAAGTTCCAGTTGCCGCCGCTGGGCGCGACCTCCCCGGCCGACGGGATCGCGCTCGACGGGCCGGCGACGACGTCGCCGGAGTCGGTGAAGGTGTGGGCCGTGGGGCCGTTGAGCGTGGTGGCCCCCGCGTCGAGGTAGGGCGTGAGGTCCATGGTCTCCGCGGTGCCGCCGACCGCGGCCCCCGGCGCGTTGCGGTAGGCGAGGCCGGTCGCGCGCTCGACGAGGTCCTGTTGGCGCACGAGCGCCCCGGACGTCGCGTCGACCACCGCGTCGTACACGTGGTCCTCGCCGGCGGGGACGAGCAGCCGCCACCCCAGGCGCGGGCCGGCGTCGGCCTCGTAGAGGACCAGCGCGGCGCGGCCGCCGCCGGCGAACGTCGTGGCCTGCGTGGCGCCCTCGGGGCCGGACCGGGGCGCGCGCGCCACGCCGCCGAGCGCGGCCGCGGCGGCGGCGTAGGCGGCGCCGGCGTCCACGGCGGGATCGGTCGACGGCACGCGCAGGTCGCGCCGCGGGGCGCCGAGGACGTTGACCAGCCGGCCCGTCGCCGTGAGGTTGGCCACCAGCTCGGTGTCGATCGCGGGGATGCCGCGGTAGCTCTGGCGCCAGCGGACCTGCTCGATGCCCCCGGCCCGCAGGCGGCCGTCGGGCTCCAGCGCGGCGAGGTCGCCGGCGTCCAGGCCGAAGACGTCGCGGTGCCCGCGCACGTAGTCCAGCGCGATGTCGCGGGCGTCGCGGGCGCTCTCGCCCGTCAGCGTGCGGTCGAGCCGGCCGTACGCGCGCACCGTGCCGGTCCGCGGCGAGGTCTGCAGCAGCCCGAGCCGCCCCATTGCGCGGCGCGCGTCGCGGCGGGCGCCGGCCACGGCGGCGGGCACCGGGGCGACGGCGCGGCTGCGCACCAGCACGTCGCTGGCCCCGGGCTCGGCCGCCCGCGCGACGGGCGGCAGCGCGAGGAGCAGCAGGACGACGGCGACGGCGTGGCGGCGGAGCATGGGCGCGGACGGGCGGGCCGCGCACGGACCCGCCCTCGTTCCGGTGTGTCGGCCGCTCGGCGGGTCGCCTCCACCCCCGCGGTCAGCCGGTCGGCAACCCTACGCAACCGCCGTGCCGCCGGCGCAGAAGCGCACGGTGAAGCGCGCGCCGCCCAGCGCGGCGTCGTCGATCGCGACGGTCGCCCCGTGGTGGCGCGCCTGCTGGGCCACGAGCGCGAGCCCGAGGCCCGAGCCCGGCCGCTCGCCGCCGTCGAGCCGGGCGAACGCCTCGAAGACGCGCTCGCGCTCCTCGGGCGGGATGCCCGGGCCGTCGTCCTCGACGACGAGCGCGGGCACGTCGCCACCCTGCACCACGACGTGCACCCGCCCGCCGGGGCGGCCGTGGCGCGCGGCGTTGACCACCAGGTTCTCGACGAGCAGCCGCAGCCCGGGCTCCCAGCCGGACACGAGGACCGGGTCGTCGGGCAGGTCGGCCGTGAGCCGCACCTCGGGGTGGCCGGCGGCGACGCCCGTGACGACGCCGTCGGCGACCTCGGCGAGGTCGACCTCGGCGTGCTCGACCGGCGTCGCGTCGCCGCGCACCAGCGCCTGCAGGCCGTCGAGCAGGTCCACGAGCCGGCGCTGCTCGGCCACGGCGTCGGCGACGAGCTCGCCGCGGCGCTCGGCCGGCAGGTCGGGGTGGCGGCCGAGCGTGGACAGCGTCGCCTGCACCGAGGTCAGCGGCGTGCGCAGCTCGTGGCCGACGTCGGCGGCGAAGCGGCGCGTGGCGTCCAGCGCGCGCTCGCGGTCGGCGGCGCTGCGGCCCAGCCGCGCGAGCATCGCGTTGAAGCTCGACGCCAGCGACCGCAGCTCGGCCGGGCCGTCGTCGGTGGGCACGCGGCGGTCGAGGTCCTCGTGCTCGGCGATGCTCGCCGCCACCGCCCGCAGCCGGCGCAGCGGGCGCAGGATGAGCTCCGCGGCGATCCACGCCCCGATGCCGGCCGCGACCAGGGCGAGCGCGCCGAGCGCCAGGAGCCGGTGGTCGAGCTCGTCCTGGCGGCGCTCGAGGCCGCCGAGGCTGCCGACGACCTCCAGGCGCGCGAGGCCGCCCAGTTCCTGGTCGCGGATCGTCGTGACGTACGCGCGGTACGGCCGGCCGCCGAAGGTGTAGGTCCGCAGGCCGGTGCGCAGCGCGGCCGGGTGTGGCAGCGGCGAGCCCGCGCGCAGCAGCTCGGTCTCGCCGAGGACGAGGCGCAGCGAGGTGCCCGAGGCGCGCAGCACCGCGTCCAGGCGCCGGTCGTCGTCGGGGATCTCCTCCTGCAGCACCGAGCGCGCGGTCGCGCGCGAGAGCTCGGCCGTGCGGACCAGGCGGTCGTCGAAGGCCTCCTCGGCGGAGCGCTGCGCCGAGCGCGAGGCAAGGACCCCGGCGACGGCGAGCACCGCGGCCAGGACCACCAGGACCCCGAGGGCGAGGCGTCCGCGAAGGCTGCGCACCCGCGTCAGGGTCGCAGGACGAAGCCGACGCCGCGCACGGTGTGCAGCACGCGCGGCTCGCCGCCGGCCTCCAGCTTGCGGCGCAGGTAGCCCACGAACACGTCGGCGACATTGGTCTGGGGGTCGAACGTGTAGCCCCAGACGTCCTCGTGCAGGCGGCGGCGGTCGAGCACCTCGCCGGGGTGGCGCAGGAAGAGCTCGAGCAGCTCGAACTCGCGCCGCGTGAGCTCGAGCTCGCGGCCGGCGCGCGTGGCGCTGCGCGCCCGCGGGTCCAGGCGCAGGTCGCCGGCCTCCAGCGCCTCGCCGGCGCCGGGGGGGCGGCGGCGCAGCAGCGCCTGCAGCCGCGCGGCGACCTCCTCGAGCGCGAACGGCTTGACGACGTAGTCGTCGGCGCCGGCCTGCAGGCCGACGACGCGGTCGTCGACCTCGTCGCGCGCGGAGAGGATGCAGACCGGCACCTGCTCGCCGGCGGCGCGCAGGCGGCGCAGCACCTCGAGGCCGTCGAGGTCGGGCATGCCGAGGTCCAGGAGGACGACCGCCGGGCGGATGCGCTCGACGGCCTCCAGCGCGGCGCGGCCGCCGGAGGCCGGGACCACGGCGAAGCCCTCGAGCTCGAGCCCGGCCGCGACCGTCCTGCGGATGCCGGCGTCGTCGTCGACGAGCAGGACGACGGGCCCGCCGTCAGCCACGCTCGACGACCTCGCAGTCGCCCGCGACCTCGTCGCGCGCGTCGGCGACGACGCGGTCGCGGCCGCCGCCGCAGGTCACCTTGTCCTTGGCGCGGTCGCGCACGCGGATCACGTCGCGGCCGCTCCCGCCGACGACGACGTCGCGCCCGCCGCCGCCGCTGATGCGGTCGCCGCCGCCCCCGCCGAGCAGCGTGTCGCGGCCCGGGCCGCCGGAGATGACATCGTTGCCCGCGTCGCCGGCGACCAGGTCGTTGCCGGCGCCGCCGTAGAGCTTGTCGGCACCGCCGCGCCCGCGGATGCGGTCGTCGCCGCCGCGGCCGGTGATGCGGTCGGCGCCGCCCGTGCCGGTCAGCGTGTCGGGGCCGGGGGTGCCGTCCCGCGTGGCCGCGCCGGCGACGGCGGTGCCGGCCGCGAGCGCCACCACGGCGACGAGGGCGAGGAGACGGCGTGCCATGACGGGGAAGGATGACGCGCGCGGCCGCGGACCGGCGGCGGTCTCATCGATCTCTCACAGTGCGTGAGGACTTGCTGAGAGCAGGGTGGTGCTCCGCGCGAGGCCGGTGATGCTGGGCGCCATGAACGCACGAACGACGTCCACCATCGCCGCCGCCGCGCTCGCCCTCGTGCCGGCCACGGCGCTTGCGGCGACCATCCAGGGCGGTCCCGGCAACGAGCGGCTGCGCGGCACCAACGCGGCCGACGTCATCGACGGCAACCAGGGCAACGACCGCATTCAGGGCCGCAAGGGCGACGACAAGCTCATCGGCGGCGAGGGCAACGACCGCGTCTTCGGCGGCGCCGGCAACGACACGCTGTCGGGCGTCCAGGGCAACGACTGGCTCAACGGCGGCGCGGGCGACGACACCGTGACCGGCGACGCCAACGCCACCGGTGACCGGACCTCGTTCGACCGCCTCTTCGGCGCGGCCGGCAACGACGTGCTCAAGGGCGGCGACTCGTTCGACCGCATCTACGGCGGGTCGGGCAACGACCAGGCGTGGGGCGAGAACGGCAACGACCGCATGGCCGGCGGCACGGGCGACGACGTCCAGCACGGCGGCGCGGGCAACGACACCATCTTCGCCAACCTCGGCCAGGACACCTCGACGGGCGGCGAGGGCGACGACACCCTGTGGGCGCTCGCCCGCGGCGACGTGCACCCGCCCGAGGGCGGCGGCGTCGACCAGGTCGGCGACACGCTCGACGGCGGCCCCGGCAACGACCGCTTCCGCACCCGCGACGGCGAGGCCGACCGCATCACCTGCGGTGACGGCGACGACCGCGCGTTCCTCGACGAGGTCGACGTGATCACCGACGCGACGGCCGAGAACCCGAAGGGCTCGTGCGAGCGCGTGCAGCGCCGCGCCCCGCGCCAGCGCGACTCGCGCAGCGAGGACCAGCAGCAGGCGCCGGCCGCCGAGCGCGTGCAGTCCTAGCCGAAGCCCGTCCCTGCATGTGTCGCGGCGCTGGCACAATCGGTGCCGGCGCCGCGACGCTGCGGATCTCGGGCGGGGGCGAGCATCGGGGCACCGACCCTGGAGCCGCCCGTGTCCGCCCGCCTCTCCCTCCTCCTCGCCGCCGCCGTCTTCGCGTTCGCGTCCCCCGCGGGCGCCGCGACGTTCACCGTCAACGACGCCGGCGACGCCGGCGACCTCACGTGCGACGCCACCTGCACGCTGCGCGACGCGATCGACGACGCGAACGCCAACGGGAACCCGGGCGTGCAGGACGAGATCCAATTCTCGTTCCCGGGGCAGGCCGGCACCCCGGTGACGATCGCGCCCACCAGCGCGCTGCCCGACCTCACCGAGAGCGTGCTCGTCGACGGACGCACGCACACGGGCGCGCCCGGCGGGTGGGGGATCTTCCTCGACGGCAGCGGCGTCGCCTCCACCGACTACGCCCTCGACATCCGCAGCACGACGCCCGTGACGATCCGCGGCCTCGCGCTCGGCGGCTTCACCAACGGCGGTGCGCTGCTCTCCTCGGCCGGGATCGGCGTCGTCAACACCGGCGCGGCCGGCCATGTGATCGAGGACGACGCGATCGGCCTGCGCGCCGACGGCGAGACGCCGGCGCCCTTCGAGAACATGCACGGGATCACGACGCTGCTGGCCGGCGGGACGATCATCCGCGACAACGTGATCGGCGGCGCCGAGTTCAACGGCATCAACGTCGACCGCGGCTCCACCGACACGCTCATCAGGGACAACCGCATCGGGACGACGCCGGGCGGGGCGAGCGTCCCGAACGTCGACGGCGGCATCCGCGTGCGCAGCATCGCCGACGGCCAGCCGGTGGAGCGCACGACCATCCGCGACAACCTGGTCGCCGGCAACGGGCGTGGCGGGATCTTCACGTTCGGCGACGAGCGCGTCACGGCGCTGGAGCGCAACGCGATCCTCGGCAACGCCGTGACGTACCTGGGCATCGACCTCGGCCGCGACGGCAAGGTCGACCCGATCGACGCCGACGGCATCGGCGACGTGCGCGGCCAGAACCGCCCGGAGCTCGCGTCGGCCGGCGGCGGCGAGGTGCGCGGCACGCTGACCAGCGAGCCCGGCGGCACGTAC
>JACRMD010000102.1 GCA_016215085.1 Solirubrobacterales bacterium
CAACGCGCACACGGCCAAGCGCACGGTGCGGCTGCGGTAGGGCGCGGCCCGACCGGCGCGGCGGCCTCGGCGCGGCGCTCCGGCGCCGGTGTGCATCGGCGCGCAGAAGGTCGACGAGCGCGCGCAGGCGGAGTGCCGCCGCGCCGGCGGCCCGTGCGCGGCGCCGCAGCGCGAGCTCGATCCGTGGGTGCGCCGCGCGCTGGCCGACCAGCGCGAGCTGGCCGACGACGTGCCGCTGCGCGACGCGCGTGGCTGCGCGACCATCGGCGCGAGGTGCTCCTGCTCTACGTCGAGGACGACCTCCCGGCGGGCGACCTCGCCGCGCACGACGCCGCGGCCGCCGAGCTCGAGCGCGGGCTGCCCGGCCTCCTCTTCCGCCCGGCGCGCCGCGCGGCGGGCTGCGCGCCGCTGCCGCTGCAGGCCACGCGCGACGACGTCCGCGCGGCCGGCGCGCGGGTCCTGGTCGTCAGCGGCTGCGGGACCGGTGCGGCGTGGGCCACGACCGTCTTCGACTGGAGCGCCGCGCACGTCGAGACCGGCGACGCGACCGGCTACGACGACCGCTGCGACCCGGGCACGTTCGACCGCGGCACCTACGACACCACCTTGGTCCGCTACTTCGAGGACAGCACGTGGGTGAGCTCCGTCGTGGCCGCCGACCCGTCCGCGCGCACCGGGGACGAGGGCATCACGCCGAAGGCGGCCGCGAGCATGGCGCGCTGCGGCGTCGACCTGCTCGGGATGGACCAGCTGCGGCCCGGCGACGGCCGCCTCGAGGCGCTGGTCTGGAGCTGGGCGCCGGGCGAGCCGCGCAGCGGCGGCTGCACCGTCCAGCGGCACGACGGCCGCTGGGCCGCCCGCCCGTGCCGCGGCGCCCGCCGCGCACCGGCCGCGAGGACGAGCTCCTGCGCCGCGCGCGGACGCGCACGACCGAGCCCCCGTGTGGCTGGCCTACAACCCGTAGGCCTCGAGCAGGCGCAGCCAGACCTCGCTGCGCGTGGGGAATGCCGGGATCGCGTGCCAGAGGTCGTCGAGCGGGACCTGCCCGACGATCGCGATGGTCGCCGCGTGCAGCCACTCGGCCACGTCGGGCCCGACGAAGGTCGCGCCGACGATCACGCGGCGGTCCTCGTCGACCACGATGCGCGACGTGCCCTCCTCGCCCTTGCCGTGGAAGCTGGCGCCGGCGGTGCCCTGCGTCGAGACGTCCACGGCGCGCACGCGCAGCCCGGCCTCTTCGGCGGCGGAGAGCGTGTAGCCCACCGACGCCACCTGCGGCTCGGTGAAGACGACCCGCGGCGGGACGCCCGGCCGCAGCGCGACCTCGGCGCCGCCGATCGCGTCCGCCACGAGCCGGCCCTGGTGCTTGCCCATGTGCGTGAGCAGCTGGCGGCCGTTGGCGTCGCCGATCCCGTACAGCCAGTCGTGGCCCGGCACGCGCAGGTCGTCGCCGACCTCGAGCGCCCCGTCGACGGCGATGCCCAGCGCGTCAAGCCCGAGCTCGCCGACGACCTGGCGCCGGCCCGAGGCCACGAGGATCCGCTCGCCCTCGAGCACGTCGCCCGCGTCGGTGTGCACCGCCCACGCCCCGCTCGGCGCGCGCTCGACCTTCTCGGCCGACGTGCCGTCGTGGACCGCGACGCCCGCGCGGCGCAGCCCCTCGCGCAGCTCGCGAGCGGCGAAGCCCTCCTCGCGCCCGAGCAGGCAGTCGGCGCGCTCGACCAGCGCCACCCGGGCGCCGAGCCGCGCGTACGCCTGCGCCAGCTCGCAGCCGACCGGGCCGCCGCCGAGCACGACCAGCGAGGAGGGCACCTCGGCGGCCGTCGTCGCCTCGCGGTTGGTCCACGGCTGCGCCTCGGCGAGCCCGGGGATCGGCGGGATCGCCGGTGCGCTGCCGACGGCCACGACCACGGCCTTGCGGGCCGCCAGCTCGACCGCGTCGCCCACGCGCACGAGCCGCTCGCCGGCGATCGTGCCGCGACCGCGCACCAGCAGCACGCTGCGCTCCTCGAGCTACGGCAGCTGCGAGGCGTCGTCGAGCCCGTGGATGACCTCGTCGCGCCGCGCGAGCGCGGCGCCGACGTCGAGCGAGCCGGTGGCCGCCTCGCGCGCCCCCGGAACGCGCCGCGCCTCGTCGAGCGCCTGCGGCGGGCGCAGCAGCGCCTTGGAGGGCATGCACGCCCAGAACGAGCACTCGCCGCCGACGAGCCGGTCCTCGACGACCGCCACGGACACGCCGCGGTCGCCGAGCCGCCCCGCGACGACCTCCCCGGCCGGGCCCGCGCCCAGCACCACCACGTCGACCTCACGACGGTCCATCGGACTGCTCCTCCCGCTTCCACTGCCGGAACGCGTCGAGCAGCTCCCGCTCGGCCTCCGGCGACAGGTCCTCGGGCTCGAGGCGCCCGAGCACGGACAGCGTCTGGCGCAGCTGCTCGACGTAGGCCGCGCAGCCCTCGCACATCGACACGTGCTCCTCGAAGCGGGCGCGGTCGCGCTCGGGCAGCGCGCCCTCGAGGTAGTCGGTGACGAGCTCCACGAGCTCCTGGCAGGCGAGGTCGCCGGGCGGCTGGGCGCGCCGTCGCCAGGGAAGTCGTAGCGGGCTCATGCGTCGATCCACTCCTCGAGGGCCTTGCGCACCTTGGCCCGTGCCCGGTGCAGCAGTACCCGTTGGTTGGTCTCGCTGACGTCGAGGACGTTGCGCACCGTCTCGCTGTCGACGCCCTCGAGGTCGCGCAGCGTGATCACCACCCGCTGGTTCTCGGGCAGCTTCGCGATCGCCTCGTCGACGATCCGCCGGAGGTCGTGCGAGCGCGCGACGGCCTCGGGGTCGAGGTCCCACCGCGGCGGCAGCGACGTCCACGCGCCGTCGGCCGTGAACCGCGAGGGGTCGACCGCCGGCTCGTCCGCGTCGCCGGACCCGACCGCCGCGAAGGGCACCGACCGCGACTCGCGCACCCCGCGCGTCTTGGCGCGGTTGACGAGGATCCGGAACAGCCACGTCCGGAACGACGAGCGGCCCTCGAAGCGCTCGAGCCCCCGCAGGACGCCCAGCCAGGTCTCCTGGACCGCGTCCTCGGCGGCCGCCTGCGTCGGGACGTAGGCACGCGCGACGCGCAGCAGGGACGGGCCGTGGCGGCGCACCAGCTGCGCGAACGCGTCCTCGTCCCCCTCGCGGGCGCGCTCGACCAGGAGCGCGTCGGCGTCGTCGGCCATGTCGGCGGGCCACGCTACATCACGCCGACTTGCCCCATGTGATGGCATGGGGGCCGATGGCGGAACGGCTCATCGGCGTGGACGTCGGCGGCACGAAGGTCTCGGTGGCGGTGCTCGAGGGCACCGCGCTCTCGGAGCCCGTCCTGCGTCCCACCGTGCTCTCCAGCGCCGAGGCGCTCGTCGACCAGCTCGCCGGCATGGTCGAGGAGGCCGGCCGGGCCGACGCCGTGGGCATCGGCATCCCGTCCGTCGTGGACTTCGCCACCGGCACCGCGCGGACGTCGGTGAACATCCCGCTGCAGGGCGTGCCGCTGCGCCAGCTGCTGACCGAGCGGCTGCGGATGCCCGTGTTCGTCGACAACGACGCGACCGTCGCGGGGCTCTGCGAGGCCTACGACGACGACCTGCGCCCGGTGGCGCGCGACCTCATCATGTTCACCGTCGGCACCGGCGTCGGCGGCGGCATCATCCTCGGCGGGCGGATCCACCGGGGCAGCACCGGCGCGGCCGCCGAGATGGGGCACATGATCATCGGCGCCGACGTCGCCGAGGGCTCGCCGGAGCACACCGACCGGTTCCCGCAGCCGGGCTCGCTGGAGATCGTCGCCTCGGGCAAGGCGCTGGACGCGCTGGGCCGCGACCGCGGCTTCACCCGCGGCCCAGAGGTCGTCGAGGCCGCCCGCGCGGGCCACGCCGCGGCGCTCGAGGCCATCCACATCCTCGGCGAGCGCCTGGGCGTCGGGATCGCCAACGCCATCAACATCTTCGACCCCGAGCAGGTGGTCATCGGCGGCGGCGTCTCGTCCGCCGGCGAGCTGCTGCTCGGGCCGGCCCGTGCGTCCGCGGCGCGGTTCGTCCTGCCGGGCGTCGGCACCCACTGCGAGATCCGCCTGGCGCGCTACGGCCCCCGGGCGGGTGTCCGCGGGGCCGCCCTGCTCGCGGGCCAGGAAGTCCTGCACACGTGACCGGGTAAGGAGCATCCGATGAGCACCGCCGCTTCCGTCAACGAGCGCCTCGAGCGCCTCACCCGGCTGGGCACCAGCGTCTGGCTGGACCAGATCCGCCGGTCGCTCGTCGACACCGGCGAGCTCGCGCGCATGGTCCGTGAGGAGTCGCTGCGCGGCGTCACCTCCAACCCCGCCATCTTCGAGAAGGCGATCCTCGGCTCGCCCGAGTACGACGAGCAGCTCGAGAAGCTGGCCCGCGAGGGCGCCGACACGCGGTCGATCTACCAGGCGATCGCCATCCGCGACGTCCAGGAGGCCTGCGACGTCCTGCGCCCCGTGTGGGACGAGACCAAGGGCCACGACGGCTACGTCTCGCTCGAGGTCGACCCCGACCTCGCCTTCGACACCGCGCGCACGATGGAGCAGGCGCGCGAGTACTGGGGCCGCGTCGGGCGCCCCAACCTGATGATCAAGATCCCCGGCACCGACGAGGGCCTCCCCGCCATCGAGCAGATGCTCTACGAGGGGCTGAACATCAACGTCACGCTGCTGTTCAAGGTGGAGCAGTACGCGAAGGTGTGCGACGCGTTCCTGGCCGGCATGGGCCGCCGCCTGGAGGAGGGCAAGTCGCTGGACGTGCACTCGGTCGCGTCGTTCTTCGTCTCGCGCGTGGACACCGAGGTCGACCAGCGGCTGGAGGGCCTCGGCCGCACCGACCTGCGCGGCCGCGCCGGCCTGGCCAACGCCCGCCACGCCTACCAGGTCTTCGAGGAGGTGTTCGGCGGCGAGCGCTTCGCGGCGCTGCGCGAGGCGGGCTGCGCGGTGCAGCGCCCGCTGTGGGCCTCGACCGGCGTCAAGAACCCCGAGTACCCCGAGACGCTCTATGTCGACGGGCTCGCCGGGCCCGAGACGGTCAACACCATGCCGATGGCCACGATCAACGCGGCGGCCGAGCACAGCGAGGTCACCGAGCCGACGGTCACGATCGACCCGACCGACGACCTGCGCGCGCTGGCCGACGCGGGCATCGACATGACCGACGTCACCGACAAGCTGCTGCGCGACGGCGTCGCGGCGTTCGTGACGCCGATGGAGAAGCTGCTGGCCGGCATCGAGTCCAAGCGCGAGGCGATCGTCACGGGCCGCCCGCCGACGATCGAGGCCTCGCTGCCCGCGGAGGTCGAGCCGGCCGTCGCCGCCCGCGTGCGCCGCGCCGCCGACGAGGAGGTCGTGCGCCGGATCTGGCACAAGGACGACACCCTGTGGGGCCCGGCCGGGCAGGCCGAGGTCGCCGACCGCCTGGGCTGGCTGTCGATCGCCGACAAGCTCCTGGACTGCGTCGAGGACCTTGAGGCGCTCCGGGCCAACGCGCAGGCCGACGGCCTGACCGACGCGGTCGTGCTCGGCATGGGCGGCTCGTCGCTGGCGCCGGAGGTCTTCGCCCGCAGCTTCACGGGCGCCGGCGGCCTGCGGCTGCACGTCCTGGACTCCACCGACGCCGGCGCGGTCCGCGACGTCCAGGAGGCGATCGACCTCGACAAGGCGCTCTTCGTGGTGTCCTCGAAGTCCGGCGGCACGATCGAGACGCTGTCGGCCTTCCACCACTTCTGGGAGGCGACGGGCGGCGACGGCTCGCGCTTCGTCGCCGTCACCGACCCCGGCACGTCGCTGCAGGACCTCGCCAGGGAGCGCGGCTTCCGGCGGGTGTTCTGCAACGACCCCGAGATCGGCGGGCGCTACAGCGCGCTGTCCTACTTCGGCCTGGTGCCCGCCGCGCTGCTGGGCGCCGACGTCCGCGCGCTGCTGGAGGGCGCGCAGGTCGCCCAGGAGTCCTGCGACAACCTCGAGTCCTCGCAGAACTCGGGGCTGTGGCTCGGCTGCGCGGTCGGCGAGCTGGCGCTGCGCGGCCGCGACAAGCTGACGTTCCTGGTCGACGAGCCGATCGCGAGCTTCGGCCTGTGGGTCGAGCAGCTCGTGGCCGAGTCGCTGGGCAAGCACGGCAAGGGCGTGCTCCCGGTCGCCGACGAGCCGCTCGGCGATCCGTCGTCCTACGGCGAGGACCGCGTCTTCGTGCACCTGCGCTCGAGCGACGACCACGCGCCCGACGTCGGCGACCACCCGCTGATCACGCTGCGCGTCGACGGCGCCGCCGACCTCGGCCGCGTCATGTTCTTCGCCGAGTTCGCCACGGCGGTGGCCGGCAGGGTGCTGGAGATCAACCCCTTCGACCAGCCCAACGTGCAGGCGGCCAAGGACAAGACCAAGGAGGTCCTGGGCGCCGGCGAGCCGCCCGCGATCGACGAGGCCGACGAGGCGGCGCTGCGCGCGCTGCTCGACGCCGGCCCGCCGTCCTACCTGGCCATCCAGGGCTGGGTCGCCCCGAGCGCCGCGTTCGACGCCGCGATCGCCGACCTGCGTGCCGCGATCCGCGACCGCACGCGCCTGACGACGACCTTCGGCTACGGCCCGCGCTACCTGCACTCCACGGGCCAGCTGCACAAGGGTGGCCCGGCGACCGGCCGCTTCCTGCAGCTGCTGCACGAGGCCGAGCCCGACCGCCCGGTCCCGGGCGAGGCCTACAGCTTCGAGACCCTCAAGAAGGCGCAGGCCGACGGCGACCTGCTCGTGCTCCGCGAGCACGGGCTGCCCGCCGAGCGCGTGGTCCTGCGCGGCGACCCCGTCGAGGCGCTGGCGCGCCTGAAGGAGATCCTCTAGTGGCGCAGATCGGCTTCGTCGGCCTCGGCCGGATGGGCGGCGGCATGGTCGCCCGCATCAGGCGGGACTCCGAGCACGACGTCGTGGCCTTCGACCCGAGCAAGGAGGCGCGCGCCAAGGCCAAGGAGCGCGGCGCCCGCCCGGCCTCGTCGCTCAAGGACCTCGTGTCGAAGCTGGACCCCCCGCGGATCGTGTGGATCATGGTCCCGGCGGGCGAGGCCACGCAGTCGACCGTCGACAAGCTCGCCGAGCTGCTCGACGCCGACGACACGATCGTCGACGGCGGCAACTCGCGCTGGAGCGACGACCAGGCGCGCGCCGCGGCGCTCAAGCCCAAGGGCATCCACTACGTCGACGTCGGCACCAGCGGCGGCGTCTGGGGCCTGGAGGTCGGCTACTGCATGATGGTCGGCGGCCCGCAGAAGGCCGTCCGGCGCCTCGCCCCGTTCCTCGACGTGCTCGCCCCGCCGAGCACCGAGGAGCACGGCCCGGGGTGGGGCCACATGGGCCCGACCGGCGCCGGCCACTACGTCAAGATGGTGCACAACGGCGTCGAGTACGGGCTGATGCAGGCCTACGCCGAGGGGTTCGCGCTCTTCGACGCCTCCGAGTACGACCTCGACAACGCGAAGATCGCCCACCTGTGGATGCAGGGTTCGGTCGTGCGCTCGTGGCTCTGCGAGCTCGCGGCGCTGGCCTTCGAGCAGGAGGGCAACGACCTGGAGGCGCTCGAGCCGGTCGTCGCCGAGTCGGGCGAGGGCCGCTGGACGATCGAGGACTCGATCGACAAGCGCGTGCCGACGCCGGTCATCACCGCCTCGCTGTTCGAGCGCTTCGACACGCAGGGCCGCGGCGCGTTCGCGGCCAAGGTCAACGCGGCGCTGCGCGCGCAGTTCGGCGGCCACGCCGTGCAGCGGAGGGCCGACGGGTGACGACGACGGAGCTCGAGAACCCCCTCGTCGAGGGGCTCGAGCGCCTGCCCGTCCACCCCACGACGCTGGTCATCTTCGGCGCCACGGGCGACCTGAGCCGGCGCAAGCTGCTGCCGGCGATCTACAACCTCGCGCACGAGGGCGCGCTGCCCGAGCGCTTCAACCTGGTGGGGTCGTCGCGCAGCCGGATGAGCGACGACGAGTTCCGCGACCAGGCGCGCGAGTCGATCACGCGCTTCAGCCGCCGCCAGCCCGACCCGACCGTCCTCGACGCCCTGCTGGAGCGCATGCGCTACGTCCCGGGCAGCTTCGACGACGCCGAGGCCTACAAGACGCTCGACGCGACGCTCGCGGGGTTCGAGGAGGAGGCCGGCCAGCCGCTGAACCGCTGCTTCTACCTGTCGACCGCGCCCGAGTTCTTCCCCGTCATCGTCGAGCGGCTAGGCGCCCAGCGCCTGCAGCACCACGACGACGCCGAGGTGCGCATCGTCATCGAGAAGCCGTTCGGCACGACGCTCGCCGAGGCCGAGGAGCTCAACCACCGCGTCCTCAGGGTCTTCCGCGAGCAGCAGGTCTTCCGCATCGACCACTACCTCGGCAAGGAGACCGTCCAGAACCTGATGGCCTTCCGGTTCGCCAACGGGCTCTTCGAGCCGGTGTGGAACCGCAACTACATCGACAACATCCAGATCACGGCCGCCGAGGACATCGGCATCGGCACCCGCGCCGGCTACTACGACCACGCCGGCGCGCTGCGCGACCTCGTCCAGAACCACATGCTCCAGCTGCTCTGCCACGTGGCGATGGAGCCCCCGGTGCACTTCACCGCCGACGAGATCCGCGACGAGAAGGTCAAGGTCCTGCGCTCGATCCCCGCGCCCGCGGAGGACGAGCTCGAGCGGATCGCCATGCGCGCGCAGTACGCGCCCGGGCGGGTCGGCGGCGAGGACGTCCCGGGCTACCTCCAGGAGGAGGGCGTGCCGCCGGACTCCAACACCGAGACCTACGCGGCGCTGCGGCTGCACATCGACAACTGGCGCTGGGCCGGCGTGCCGTTCTACCTGCGCACGGGCAAGCGCCTGGCGCGCAAGGTCACCGAGATCGCCATCACGCTCAAGCCGGTCCCGCACCTGGCCTTCCAGCAGGACGGCTCGGTCGGCGTGCGGCCGAACCAGCTCATCCTCACGCTGCAGCCCAACGAGGGCGTGTCGCTGTCGCTCGGCGCGAAGATCCCGGGGTCGCGGATGCGCATCCGCCCGGTCAACATGGAGTTCCTGTACGGGACGACGTTCATGTCGCAGTCGCCCGAGGCCTACGAGCGGCTGATCCTCGACGCGATGCGCGGCGACGCCACGCTCTTCACCCGCAACGACGAGGTCGAGGCGCAGTGGCGCATCATCGACCCGATCGTCACGCGCTGGGAGGCGACGCCGGGGCCGCTGCCGCAGTACGAGTCCGGGACGCAGGGACCCGCGGAGGCCGACGCGCTGCTCGACGACGGCCAGCGCTGGCGGGCGGTCTGACCGCGGCCGTGCCCGGCACGATCGACACCGTCTGGACCGCGCGGGACACCACCCCGGCCGGCATCGAGGCGGCGCTGCGCCGCGCGCGCGGCGACGTGCACCGGGAGAACGCCAGCTACGTGCCCGCCCGGGTGCTCAACCTGGTGTGCGTCGTCGACAAGGCCTACAGCGGCGAGATCGCCAACCGCCTGCGGCGCGTCGGCCGCTACCACCCGTCGCGCACGATCGTCTGCGCGGTCGAGCCGGGCCGCGAGCAGCTCGACGCCGTCGCGACGATCGCCGCGCCGTCGGAGGTGGGCCACGGCGAGATCGGCCTGCTGCGCGAGACCGTGGTCGTCGACGTGGGGCCCAAGCACCTGTCGCGGCTGGACCGCATCGTCGACCCGCTCGTGGTCCCGGACCTGACGACGGCGGTGTGGGCCCCGCACGGGCACAACGAGGGCGTGGACTCGCTGCTGCACCTCGCCCAGGCCGTGCTGGTGGACTCGGTCGACGAGGCCGACCCGCGCGACGCGCTGCTGCGCGCGTGCAAGCTGTCGGGCGAGGCCTACGTCGTGGACCTCGCGTGGCTGCGCTCGACGCCGTGGCGCGAGCGCGTCGCCGCCACCTTCGACCCGCCGAAGCTGCGCAGCGACCTGCGGGTGCTCTCCGCGGTCACCGTCCGCCACCACCCCGAGTCCGAGGCCGCGGCCATGCTCTTCGTGGGCTGGCTGGCCTCGCGGCTGGGCTGGGAGGTCGGCCGGCTGACGCCGCGCGCCAACGGCCTCGAGCTCTCGGCCCACACCCGCCGCCAGGACGCCAGGGTGCGCCTCGAGCCCGACGAGGCGCTGCAGGTCCGCGGCCTGGCCGGCATCGTCCTGGAGACGGCGTCGGGCCGCTGGCTCTCGCTGGAGCGCGGCCCGGGCGGGCTGCGCGCCCACTACCGCCACCGCCGCGGCATCGACCGGACGTGGACGATCCTCGGCGCGTCGCGCGGCGAGGCCGGCATCCTCGGCGAGGGCATCCGCCAGGCGCTGCTGCGCGACCCGACCTACACGCCCGCGCTGCGGGCCGCCGAGCGCATGGCGGGCTGATGCGGCGGATCGTCGGCGACGTCGCGCTCGGCGGCAGCCCGTACCCGCCGATCGCCGAGTACGCGTTCCTCTCGGACTGCGAGACGACCGCGCTCGTCGCCCCGACCGGCAACGTCGAGTGGCTCTGCCTGCCGCGCATGGACGGGCCGTCGGTCTTCGGCGCGCTGCTGGACCGCGACGCCGGCGGCTTCCACCTCGGCCCGGCCGACCAGCGCGTGCCCACCGCCCGCCGCTACCTGCCGGGCACGAACGTGCTCGAGACGACGTGGGGCACGCGCACCGGCTGGCTGGTCGTGCGCGACCTGCTGGTCATCGGGCCCTGGCACCACGAGCGCGAGCGGTCGGCGACCCACCGGCGCTCCCCCACCGACCACGACGCCGACCACGTGCTGCTGCGGACGGTGCGCTGCGTCAACGGCTCGGTCGAGCTGCACGCCGAGTGCGCGCCGGTCTTCGACTACGGCCGCGCGCGCCCGTCCTGGGCGTACACGACCGAGGGCTACCACCGGGCGCGCGCGACCTGCGAGGGCCACGACCTGGCGCTGGACCTCACGACCGACCTGCGCCTCGGGATCGAGGGCCACCGGGCCCTGGCGCGCACGACGATGCACGACGGCGACACCGCGTTCCTCGCGCTCTCGTGGAGCGACGACCCGCCGCCGGCGTCCCATGACGAGGCCGAGGAGCGGCTGCGCCGGACCGCCGACTTCTGGCAGGACTGGCTGTCGCACGGCGAGTTCCCGGACCACCCCTGGCGCGCCCACCTGCAGCGCAGCGCGCTGACCCTCAAGGGCCTGGTCTACGCCCCCACCGGCGCGCTGGTCGCCGCGGCGACGACCTCGCTGCCCGAGGCGCCGGGCGGCGAGCGCAACTGGGACTACCGCTTCTCCTGGCTGCGCGACGCGACCTTCACGCTGTGGGGCCTGTACTCGCTCGGCTTCGACTGGGAGGCCGACGACTTCCTGGCCTTCGTCGCCGAGGTGGCGGGCCGTGAGAACGGGCGGCTGCAGGTGCTCTACGGGATCGGCGGCGAGCGCGAGCTGCCCGAGTCCACGCTGGACCACCTCGACGGCTACGACGGGGCGCGGCCGGTGCGCATCGGCAACGCGGCGTGGGACCAGCAGCAGCACGACGTCTGGGGCGCCGTCCTGGACTCGATCTACCTCCACGCCAAGACGCGCGACGAGCTCGACGACGCGCTGTGGCCGCTGGTCGTCACGCAGGTCGAGGCCGCGATGGCCAACTGGCGCGACCCCGACCGCGGGATCTGGGAGGTGCGCGGCGAGCCGCGGCACTTCACCTCGTCGAAGGTCATGTGCTGGGTGGCCTGCGACCGCGGCGCGCGGCTGGCGCGGGTGCGCGGCGACGGCGAGCACGCCGAGCGCTGGCAGGCGGCCGCGGACGAGATCCAGGCCGACGTGCTGGCCAACGCCGTCGACGCGCGCGGGGTGTTCTGCCAGCACTACGACACGCACGCGCTGGACGCCTCGTGCCTGCTGCTGCCGCTCGTGCGGTTCCTCCCGCCCGACGACGACCGCATCGTCGCGACGGTCGAGGCCATCGCCCAGGAGCTCACCGACGACGGGCTGGTGCGCCGCTACCGCACGGAGGAGAGCGAGGACGGGCTGGCGGGCACCGAGGCGACGTTCACGATCTGCTCGTTCTGGCTGGTCAGCGCCCTGGCCGAGATCGGCGAGGCGCGGCGCGCCCGCGAGCTGTGCGAGAAGCTGCTGTCCTACGCCTCGCCATTGCTGCTGTACGCCGAGGAGCTCGACCCGCGGTCGGGGCGCCACCTGGGGAACTTCCCCCAGGCGTTCACGCACCTGGCGCTCATCAACGCGGTGCTGCACGTCATCCGCGCCGACCAGGAGCTCGCCGCGGCCCGCCCGCCGCTGGACGCGCGCCGGCCGGCGTCCGAGGAGAGGGAGCTTGACGCATGAAGGTGACGAGGCTCGACGATCCCGAGGCCGTGGCCCGCTACGCCGCGGACCAGTTCGCCGCCGCCGTCCACGACGGCGCCCAGCTCGGCCTGGCGGGCGGCTCGACCCCGATGCGCGCCTACGCGCTGCTGGGCGCGATGGACCTCGACTGGACCGGCGCGCACCTGTGGTACGGCGACGAGCGCTGCGTCCCGTTCGACCACGAGGACTCCAACCACGGCCAGGTGCTCGCCACCGGGCTGCAGGCGCCCGGCGCGTTCTGGCACCCGATGCCCGGGGAGCTGGGCCCCGAGGAGGGCGCCGCGTCCTACAGCGCCGACCTCGACGGCACGGTGCTGGACCTGCTGCACCTCGGCATGGGCCCGGACGGGCACACGGCGTCGCTGTTCCCGCACCACCCGCTGCTGGACGCGGCGACGGTCGCGGCGGGCATCGCCGACTCGCCCAAGCCGCCGCCGGAGCGGATCACGCTCACGCTGCCGACGATCAACCGGTCGCGCGCGATCGTGCTGCTGGTCACCGGCGCCGACAAGGCCGACGCGCTCGCGCGCGTGCTCGCCGGCCCCGACCGGGGGACGCCCGCGTCCCTGCTGGACCGCGACCGCCTCGAGGTCGTGGCCGACGCCACGGCGTTGTCCGCGTGATGGGCGAGGTCTGGCTGGTCCGCCACGCGGAGACCGAGTGGTCGCGGGACAAGCGCCACACCGGCCGCACCGACATCCCGCTCACCGACGCCGGCCGGGAGCACGCCCGGCGGCTGCGGGAGGCGCTCGCCTCGCACGCCTGGGCGGCGGTGCTCGTCAGCCCGCTCTCCCGCGCGCGAGAGACCGCGGAGCTCGCCGGCCTCGGCGACCGCGCGCAGCCCCGCGACGACCTGGTCGAGTGGGACTACGGCGAGTACGAGGGCCGGACCACCGCCGACATCCGCGAGGACCGGCCCGGGTGGTTCCTGTGGCGGGACGGCGCGCCCGGCGGCGAGGACGCCGACGCCGTCGGCCGGCGCGTGGACCGCGTGATCGCCGAGCTGCGCGGGATCGACGGGGACGCGCTCTGCGTCGCCCACGGCCACCTCCTGCGGGTGCTGGCGGCGCGGTGGGTCGAGCAGCCCGCCTCGTTCGGGGCGCGGCTGGCGCTGGACACGGGCGGCATCTCGCGGCTCGGCTGGGAGCGCGAGACGCCCGTGGTGCGCGGCTGGAACTTGCCAAATCCCTGATAAGGAATAGACTCCGCCGCATGGCAGCGGTCACGGGGAGCGGGGTCACGGTGCAGCGCGACGGCGCGGTCGCCGTCGTCACCATCGATCGCCCGGAGCAGCGCAACGCGCTCAGCGACGCGGTCCTCGCGGCACTCGCCGAGGAGCTCGCCCGGCTCGACGCCGAGCCGGACGTCCGCGCGATCGTGCTGGCCGGCTCCGCCAAGGTCTTCGCGTCGGGCGCCGACGTCCGCGCCCTGCTGGAGCGCACCCCGCTCGAGGCCTACGACGGCGACCGCGCGCAGCGCTGGGACGCGCTGCGCCGCATCCGCACGCCGCTGGTCGCGGCGGTCTCGGGCTTCTGCCTCGGGGGCGGCTGCGAGCTGGCGATGATGTGCGACGTCCTCGTCGCGTCCGAGACGGCGCGCTTCGGGCTGCCGGAGACGATGCTCGGACTGATCCCCGGCGCGGGCGGCACGCAGA
>JACRMD010000024.1 GCA_016215085.1 Solirubrobacterales bacterium
CAGAGCACGACGAACCCGCCGCCCGGGGGCGAGAAGTCGGCCGGCGTGGCGCTCGGCGCGCCCGGCACGTCGATGCGCCCGTAGAGCTCGGAGACCTCCTGCACCATGGCCTCGACGAGGTCCGTGGCCGGTGGCTGGTCGGCGGGCACGCGTCGGACCTCGAGCACGACGGGTACCTTGCCACGCCGACATGGCGCGCGACTGGACCGACCTCTTCCTGACCGGCGACGGCGGCCCCTCGGCCGCGGCGGAGCCCGAGCCGGAGCAGCAGGAGAAGCGCCGCGGCTTCTTCCGGCGGCTGCGGGAGAACATGTCGAAGCCCCGCGAGGCCCTGACCACCGAGATCCAGGCCACGCTCTTCGACACGCTCGACGAGGAGACGTGGGAGCGCCTGGAGGAGGCGCTGATCATGGCCGACGTCGGTGCGCGCACGACCGCGGGCGTCGTCGGCACGCTCGAGGACGAGGCGACCTCCGGCAAGGTCGAGGGCGGCCCGGCCCTGCAGGAGCGGCTCGTCGAGCTCCTGGCCGGCATCGCCCGGACCGGCGACGACCACATCGACGTCCGGCACGAGCCGACGGTGATCATGGCCGTCGGCGTCAACGGCACGGGCAAGACCACCACCATCGGCAAGCTCGCCTGGCACCTGCAGCAGGAGCTCGGCAAGAAGGTCCTGCTCGGCGCCGCCGACACGTTCCGCGCCGCCGCGGTCGAGCAGCTGCAGCTGTGGGCCGAGCGCTCCGGCGCGGACTTCGTCTCGGGCCCGGAGGGCTCGGACCCCGGCGCGGTCGCCTTCGACGCCATCGCCAAGGGCCGCGAGCGCGGCGCCGACGTGATCATCATCGACACCGCCGGCCGCCTGCACACCCAGGACGACCTGATGGCCGAGCTGACCAAGGTCCGCCGCGTCATCCAGAAGCAGATGCCCGACGCGCCGCACGAGACGCTGCTGACCGTCGACGCGACCACCGGCCAGAACGGCCTGCGCCAGGCCAAGCTGTTCTCCGAGGCCGTTCCGGTCGACGGCATCGTGCTCACGAAGCTCGACGGCACCGCCAAGGGCGGCATCGCGCTGGCGATCGCCGGCGAGCTCGGCATCCCGGTCAAGCTCATCGGGATCGGCGAGTCGCTGGAGGACCTGCGGCCCTTCGACGCCGACGACTTCGCCCGCGCGCTGGTGGCCCCGTAAGCCGGTCCCGCGTCTAGAGTTGCACCCACATGGATGCCTGGGTGCTGTGGCTCATCGCCGCCGTGATCCTCGCCGTCGGCGAGATCATCGGACCGAGCTTCTTCCTGGCCCCGTTCGCGATCGGGGCCACGGGTGCCGCCGCCGCCGACCTGGTCGGCGCCGACGTCCCCATCCAGGTGATCGTGTTCGCGTTGCTCACCGCGGGGAGCTTCGCCTTCATCCGGCCGGTGGCCCGCCGCCACCTCCGCACGCCGCCCCAGCTGCGCACGAACACCGCCGCCCTCGTCGGGCGCACGGCGATCGTGCTCGACCGCATCGACAACGACCACGAGGTCGGCACGGTGCGGCTGGAGGGCGAGGTGTGGACCGCCCGCGCCTACGACGACTCGGACCGGGTCATCGAGGCGGGCACGCGGGTGCAGGTGATCGAGATCCGCGGGGCCACGGCCCTGGTGAGCGAATGACCCCTCCAGGAGGCTGAACCCATCATGGGCGCACTCATCGCCGTCGCCGTCCTCGCGCTGTTCGCGCTGTTCGTGGCGGCCAAGACGATCCGCATCATCCCCCAGGCGCGCGCGGGCGTCGTCGAGCGCCTCGGCCGCTACAGCCGCACGCTCGATCCCGGCCTGGCGATCGTGGTCCCGTTCGTGGACCGCGTGAAGCCGCTGATCGACCTGCGCGAGCAGGTCGTCAGCTTCCCGCCCAACGGCGTGATCACCGAGGACAACGTGACGGTCAACATCGACACCGTCCTGTACTTCACGATCACCGACCCCCGGTCGGCCTCCTACGAGGTCGCCAACCCGCTGCAGGCGATCGAGCAGCTCACGGTCACGACGCTGCGCAACGTGATCGGCGGCATGACGCTCGAGGACACGCTGACCTCGCGCGACCAGATCAACACGCAGCTGCGCATCGTGCTCGACGAGGCGACCGGCAAGTGGGGCATCCGCATCAACCGCGTCGAGCTGAAGGCCATCGACCCGCCGGGCGGCATCCAGGAGGCGATGGAGAAGCAGATGCGCGCCGAGCGCGACCGCCGCGCCGCGATCCTCAACGCCGAGGGCGTCAAGCAGTCCCAGATCCTCACGGCCGAGGGCGAGAAGCAGTCCGCTGTCCTCAAGGCCGAGGGCGCCAAGCAGGCCGCGATCCTGCGCGCCGAGGGCGAGGCCAAGGCCATCGACACGGTCTTCGCGGCGATCCACGAGGGCAACCCGGACCAGGGCCTGCTCAGCTACCAGTACCTGCAGATGCTCCCGCAGATCGCGCAGGGCGACGCCAACAAGGTGTGGGTCATCCCGTCGGAGTTCACGCAGGCGCTCAACGGCCTCGGCGGCGTCGTGCAGTCGCTGGGCGACAAGGCGCCGCGGCCGCCCGCCCCGCCGGCGACCAACGGGCCGGGCGCGCCGCCGACGGCCTGATGCCGTTCGTCGACCAGGCGATCGAGGCCTACGCCGAGGCGCACACCACGCAGGTCGACGACCGCCTGCAGCGCCTCGACGACGAGACGCACGCGTCGCTGTCGTGGCCCGAGATGCTGGCCGGCCCGGTGGTCGGCCGGCTCCTGGAGACGCTCGTCTGGGCCACGCGCGCGCGGCTCGTCGTCGAGGTCGGGACCTACAGCGGGTACTCGGCGCTCTCGATGGCGGCCGCGCTGCCGCCCGGCGGCCGCGTGGTCACGCTCGAGGTCTCCGACGAGCACGCCGACTTCGCCCAGCGCCACGTCGACGCCTCGCCGTACGCAGACCGGGTCGAGATCCGCCGGGGGCCGGCGCTGGCGTCGCTGGCGTCGATCGACGGGCCGATCGACCTCGCGTTCATCGACGCCGACAAGTCCGGCTACGTGGACTACTACGAGGCGATCCTGCCCAAGCTCGCCGACCACGGGCTGATCCTGGCCGACAACACGCTGCGCAACGGCCGCATCGTCGACCCCGAGAACGACGGCGACCACGCGCTGGCCCGCTTCAACGACCACGTGCTCCGCGACGAGCGCGTGGTGGTCACGCAGCTCACGGTGCGCGACGGCGTCGCGCTGATCCGCAGGCGCTGACGCCCGCCGCCGCCCGGGGCCGGACGGCGGCGGGGCGCCGGGCCCGGCCTAGGAGTCCTGCTGGGCCTTGGCGAGCTTCGACACGCACTTGCCGAAGGCGTTGGCCTTCGTCTTGCCCGTGCCGTACTTCTCGCGGAACGCCGCGCGCGACGCGGTGGTCTCGCCGCGCTCGTCGTCGCACTGCCTGGCGGCCGAGCGGCGCGCCATGGCCTGCGCCTTGTCCTCGGCGTCGGCGGCCTGCTCGAGCTCCTTGCTCTTCTGCGAGACGCACTTGCCGTAGGCGTTCTTCTTGTTCTTGTTGGTGCCGTACTTCTCGGCGAAGGCGGCCTGGCTCTCCGGGGTCGTGCCGCGCTCGTCGTCACAGGCCTTGGCGGCGCCCGTCCTGGCCTGCTCGGACTCCTTGGCCTCGTCGGCGGCCTTCCTGGTCACGCACTTGCCGAAGGCGTTGCGCTTGTTGTGGTTGGTGCCGTACTTCGCGGCGAAGGCCTCGCGCGAGGCGTCGGTGGTCCCGCGCTCCGTGCGGCACTCCTGCGCCGCGTTGGCCTTGTCGGTCGTCGTGGGCTGGTCGTCGGCCGTCGCGTTCGGCGCCGCGATGACGGCGACCGCTCCGGCGAGCATCAGGATGCGCTTCATGGGAGCCCCAACGCACCAGATCGCCGAAGGTCGGCCGGTGACGTGGCGGTCGTACACTGGCGGACCCATGTTCGACGCGCTCGCCGAGAAGCTCCAGGAGACGCTGTCCGACGTCCGCGGGCGCGGCACGCTGACCGAGGACGACGTCAACAAGGCGATGCGCGAGATCCGCCTCGCCCTGCTGGAGGCCGACGTCAACTTCAAGGTCGTCAAGCAGTTCACGGCCAAGGTCAAGGAGCGCTGCCTGGGCTCCGACGTCATCGGCCAGCTCAACCCGGGCCAGCAGGTCGTCAAGATCGTCAACGAGGAGCTCACCGCCCTCATGGGCGGGGCCTCGGCCGGCATCACCTTCAGCCCGCGGCCGCCGACGGTCATCCTCATGGCCGGCCTGCAGGGCTCGGGCAAGACGACCGCCACCGGCAAGCTCGCGCGGCTGCTCGAGCAGGAGAACGGCTCGAGCGTCGCCGTCGCCGCCTGCGACGTCTACCGCCCGGCGGCCGTCGACCAGCTGGTCAAGGTCGGCACCCAGGCGGGCGCCACGGTCTACCAGCAGGGCACCGATCGCGACCCGGTGGACATCGCGCGCTGGGCGCTGGACCAGGCCAAGATGGACGGCAAGGACGTCCTGATCGTCGACACCTCGGGCCGCCTGCACATCGACGAGCGCCTGATGCAGGAGCTCAAGGACATCCGCAGCGCCGTCCGGCCGCACGCGATCCTGCTCGTCGTCGACGCGATGACCGGCCAGGACGCCGTCAACGTCGCCGAGCAGTTCGCCGAGGCGGTGGACTTCGACGGCGTCGTCATGTCCAAGCTCGACGGCGACGCCCGCGGCGGCGCGGCGCTCAGCGTCAAGCAGGTCACCGGCAAGCCGATCCTGTTCGCGTCGGTGGGGGAGAAGCTCGACCAGTTCGAGCGCTTCCACCCCGACCGCATGGCCCAGCGGATCCTCGGCATGGGCGACGTGCTCTCGCTCATCGAGAAGGCCGAGCGGCAGTTCGACGAGGACGAGGCCAAGGAGCTCGAGCGCAAGCTGCGCCGCGACGAGTTCACGCTCGAGGACTTCCTCAAGCAGCTCAAGCAGCTGCGGCGCATGGGCCCGCTGACGAGCATCCTCGGGATGATGCCCGGGCTCGCGGGCCAGCAGATGAAGAACCTGAAGGTCGACGAGCGCGAGCTCGACCGCATCCAGGCGATCATCCTGTCGATGACGCCGGAGGAGCGGCGCAACCCCGAGCTGATCAAGGGCTCGCGCCGGCTGCGCATCGCCAAGGGGTCGGGCACGAACGTCCAGGCGGTCAACCAGCTCGTCAAGCAGTTCGGCCAGATGCGCAAGCTGATGAAGCAGATCGGCAAGGGCAAGATGCCCGACCTCGGGGCGCTCATGCGGCAGGCTCGCTAACCTCAGCCGTCGCTTTCCGACCGCACGACCCAAGCTTTCAACAAAGGACCACATGGCAGTTCGACTCCGGCTCACCCGCGTGGGCGGCAAGAAGGACCCGGTCTGGCGCATCGTCGCCGCCGACCAGCGCTCGCCGCGCGACGGCCGCAACATCGAGATCCTGGGCCAGTACAACGCGCAGACCGAGCCCTCGACGATCGTGATCGACGAGGACAAGGTGCGCGAGTGGCTCGCCAAGGGCGCCCAGCCGACCCCCCAGGTCACCAAGCTCCTGCGCACGCAGGGCATCGACGTCGCCGCGCGGTAGCAGCGTGCGCGAGCTCCTCGAGTACCTCGCCCGTCTGCTCGTCGAGGAGCCCGAGAAGGTCAACGTCGAGCAGTTCGACGAGGACGACGGCACCGTCGTCCTCGAGCTCTCCGTGGCCTCCGACGACTACGGGCGCATCATCGGCAAGGGTGGTCGCACCGCCAACGCGCTGCGGACCGTCGTCAAGGCGGCCGCCGTCAAGGAGCAGCGCCGCGTCCTCGTCGACATCGTCGACTAGGTGGCCTGAGGTGCTGCTGGCCGCCGGCAGCGTCGGCCGCCCGCACGGCCTCGACGGCTCGTTCCACGTCACCCGGCCCCGGCCGCGGCTGCTCGTGCTCGGCGCCACGGTCCACCTGCCCGGCGGCGAGACGGCCGAGGTCGTCCGCCGCGCCGGCACCGACGCGCGCCCGATCCTGCGCCTCGCCGGCCACACCAGCCGCGAGGACGCCGAGGCGCTGCGCGGCGCCGAGCTGCGCGTCGAGCGCGCCGAGAC
Organism: Solirubrobacterales bacterium; assembly: GCA_016215085.1. Lineage (GTDB taxonomy): Bacteria > Actinomycetota > Thermoleophilia > Solirubrobacterales > Solirubrobacteraceae > Baekduia. The sequence goes on from JACRMD010000024.1 coordinate 6,078, forward strand.
CCCCGCGCTCGGCGAGGACGAGTGGCTGGCCGAGGACCTCGTCGGGCTGCGCGTCGCCGACGGCGCGCGGAGCGTGGGCGTCGTCAAGCGCCTGCTCGCCTACCCGTCGTGCGAGCTGCTCGAGGTCGAGCGGCCGGACGGCGCCGACCTGCTCGTGCCGCTGATCTCCGACGCGGTGCGCGACGTCGACGTGGCGGGCGGGACGGTCGACGTCGACCTCGCGTTCCTGGGGGAGGCCTGATGCAGCTCGACGTCGTGACGCTCTTCCCGGAGTGGTTCGACTGGTTCCACACCCAGCGCCACGTCCGCAACGCCACGCAGCAGGGCCACGAGGTGCGGGCGTTCAACCCGCGCCAGTTCACGCCGCTCAGCGGCGGCCAGGTCGACGACACCCCGTTCGGAGGCGGCGCCGGGATGGTGCTGCGCGTCGACGTGATGGACCACGCGCTGCGCGGCATCTACGACGGCACCGACCCGGTCGACCTGCGCCGCGAGCGGCGCGTCATCGCGCTCACGCCCGGCGGCCGCATGCTCGACGACGCCTTCGTCGACGAGCTGGCCGGCGAGCGGGCGATCACGCTGCTGTGCGGCCGCTACGAGGGCTTCGACGAGCGCATCGTCCAGCACTTCGCCTCCGACGCGGTGTCGGTCGGGCGCTTCGTGCTCAGCGGCGGCGAGCTGGCGGCGATGGTCGTCATGGACGCGGTGATCCGCAAGCTGCCGGGCGCGCTCGGCCACGCGGAGTCGGCGATGGAGGAGTCGTTCTCGCCCGCGCTGGGCGGCGACCCCGAGTACCCGCACTACACCCGGCCCGCGGACTACCGCGGCTGGAAGGTCCCCGAGGTGCTGCTCTCCGGCCACCACGAGGAGATCCGCACGCGGC
>JACRMD010000108.1 GCA_016215085.1 Solirubrobacterales bacterium
CCGGCGGCCAGGCCGGTGGCCAGGATCTTCACGTCGGTCTGCGGGCCCGACGCCATCGCGGCGAACGTCAGGAACAGGATCAGCGCCGCGCTGGTCACCAGCCGGCCGGTGCGGCCGAGGCCGAACACCACCGCCTCGTCGGTGTCGCCGGTGATGTCGTACTCCTCGCGCATGCGGGCGAGGATGAAGACCTCGTAGTCCATCGACAGGCCGTAGAGGAAGGCGAAGATCATCAGCGGCACCCACGCGGCGATCGACCCCGTCGCGCTGATGCCCCAGATCGCGTCCGAGCCATGGCCCTCCTGCCAGAACCACGCGATCACGCCCCAGGCGGCGGCGACCGACAGGATGTTCAGCACGACCGCCTTGGCCGGCAGCAGCAGCGAGCGGAAGGCCCGCGCCAGCAGCAGGAAGGTCAGCACCGAGATGAGCGCGATCATCAGCGGGAAGGCGCCGTAGACCGCGTGGATGAAGTCGCGGTTCAGCGGGCCGCTGCCGCCGACCCGCGCGTCGGGCGAGCCCGCGTGGCCGGCGTCGATCAGCCCCTTGACCGTGTCGCGCCCGGCCGAGGACTCGTCGCCCTGGCGCGGCATCGCCGCGACGATCGCCATCCCGTCCCTGCGCCAGCCCTCGCCCTCCGGCGCCACCGCCCCGTGGACGCCCTCGACCTTCCCCTGCGCCTGCGCCACCGCGGCGGCGTCGCGCTCGGGCACGAGCGTCTCGGTCGGCGCGATCGCGCCCTTGCCGATGCCCGACGCGTCGAGCGCGACGAGGCCCTCCTTCGCGGAGCCGGACTTGGCGATCGTGTCCGGGTCGGCGTTGCCGAGGTGCAGGCCCGAGGCGGCGAAGACCAGCACCAGGAGGATCCCGACGGCCAGCGCGGCGGCAGCGCCGCGCCGGCGCACGACGCCCTCCGACCAGCGCTGCCAGAAGTGCTCGCTGCGGTCGCGGCGGCGGATGCGCCGGCGGTCCAGCCGCGGGCCGATCGTGGCGAGGATGACCGGCAGCAGCGTGATCGCCACCGCGGTCGCCACCAGCGGGATCAGCATGCCGCCGTAGCCCATCGAGCGCAGGAACGGCAGCGGCAGGACGATCAGCGCGAGCAGGCCGACGGCCACCGTCGTGCCGCTGAAGACGACCGCGCGGCCGGCCGTCGCCATCGCGGCCGCGACCGCGTCGTCGTTGCCCAGGCCCTTCTCGCGCTCCTCGCGCCAGCGGACGACGATCAGCAGCGCGTAGTCGATCGACACCCCGAGCCCGATCAAGGCCACCAGGAACTGCACGATCGGCGAGACGTCGGTGACCGCGGTCAGCCCCCACAGCAGCAGGAACGACACGAGCACCGAGCTGATGGCCATCGCGATCGGCACGAACGCCAGCGCGGAGCCGAAGACGAAGAAGAGCACCAGCAGCGCGCCCAAGCCGCCGATGACGGCCTCGAGCAGGACGCCCGGCCCGTCGGTGTCGCCCGACGCGTCGGCCAGGGCGTCGTAGCCGCTGACCTTCACCGGCGCGCCCCCGACCTGCAGCCGGCCGAGCGACGCCTCCAGGCGGCGGGCGAGCTTCGCGTTGCCGCCGAACGGATCGTCGCTGCGCGGCGGGAAGACGTACACGAACGTCGTGCGCCCGTCCTGCGACACGAAGGCCTTGTCGCCCGTGGAGCCGAAGCCCGCGATGCGGCTGCGCGGCGACGCCTTCTGCGCGGCCTCCTCGACGGCGCGCAGCTGCTCGCGCACCCCCGCGGACTCCACCGTCGTGCCCTGCGGCAGCTGGACGACCGGGACCAGCGGCAGGCTCTCGCCGCCGTTCCCGTACACCTTGAGGATCTGCTGGCTGGTGTCCCAGCCCTCGCGGCCCGGGACGCTGAACTTCTGGTCCAGCGCCTCGGAGGCCGGGCCGGCGGCCACCATGCCGACGAGGGTCAGCGCCACCCACGCGGCCGCGACGAGCCGCTTGTGCCGAAGGACGAACCGCGTGAGTTGCTCCATGGGATCGTTTGTACCACAAACCATTTGCAGTGCCTATGATCTGTGGCGATGAAGTTCCCCGACCACGGGGCGGTCAACGTCTACACCGGCTTCCTGCTGCGGAAGGTCTCCGCCGCGTCCTTCGAGGCGTGGACCGCGATCGTCAGCCGCCACGGCCTGCACCCGATGCACTTCGGGCTCCTGCTGCTCATCGACGCCGAGGAGCCCGTCAGCCAGCAGGAGCTCAGCCGCCGCAGCGGCATCGACCCCAGCACGATGGTCGCGCGCATGGACGTCCTCGTCGGCGAGGGGCTGGTCGAGCGCACCCGCAGCGAGGAGGACCGCCGCAGCTACGAGATCCGCCTCACCGAGCACGGGCGCGACGTGCTCGCCAAGCTGCGCGCAGAGGCCAAGGCGCAGGGCGACCGCTTCTTCGCGCCGCTCACCGACGAGGAGCGCGGGCAGCTGCACGAGCTGCTGGCCAAGCTGGCAGCCGGGCTCGACGAGCCGCCGGCGTAGCGGAGCGGGAGGGATTCGAACCCCCGGGCCGCAAGGCGGCCGGCTGCTTTCAAGGCAGCTGCAATAAACCGGACTCTGCCACCGCTCCGGGTCGCGGCCCATCGTACGAGGACACGGCCGTTGGAGCGCCCGCCGCACGCCGGTAGCCTGGCGCCCGGAGGATGGGCCGCCGGATGCGCACGGGGATGGTGCTCGCCGCCGCAGGGATCGCGGCGCTGGCGCCCGGTGCCGCGGCCAAGTCGCCCGACCACCCCGTCGACGTGCGCGAGCCGCTGCGAGACGCCGCCGCCCGGCGGCCGGCCCCCGGGCCCCCGGCCGAGCGGCGGGCCCGCGAGGCCCTGGCGCGGCGCCTGGGCGACCAGGGCGTCGTCGACGTCGACCCGCTCACCGGGACCGTCCGCGCGCTCGGGCGCCTGGACGGGGCGCTGACCGGCCCGTCGGACCAGAGCGCGGTGACCGTCGCCCGCCGCTTCGCCCGCGACCACGCCACCGCGATCGGCCTCGGCGCCGCGGACGTGCGGGAGCTCGCGCCCGAGACGGGCCCGCGCAGCCCGGGCGGCGTGGCGATCGTGCGGCTGCGCCAGCAGCGCGACGGCATCCCCGCGTTCGACGGCGTCCTGGACGTCGCGCTGGACCGCGCCAACCGCGTCGTGGCCGTGACCGGCGCGCCGCGCGACGACCTCGGCGCCGCGCGACGACGTTCGCCGGCGCCGCGACCGCCGCGCTGGTGCTGTTCGGCGCACGCGAGACGCGGCTGGCCTGGCACGTCGTCGCGGACACGACCGACGCGGTCGTCGACGCCGCGACCGGGAAGGTCGTGTACCGCGCGAGCCTGACCAAGTCGTTCACCAACTACCCCGGGGCCGCGGTCGGCGGCGGCCTGGCGCCCGAGCCGCTGGGCGCCGGCTGGCTGTCGAGCACCACCGTCTTCGCCGGCCCGTGGGTGCGCGCGTACGCCGACCTCGACGACGACAACATGGCCGAGCCCGGCGAGGAGGCCGACCCCGACGTGGCGCCCTCCTGGAACGGCAGCGGGTGCGGCCCGCCGCCCGGGCTGCAGTGCTCGTGGGACGGCAGCCCCGCGACCGCCACCCAGAACAAGGACTACATCATCCGCCAGCTGTTCTGGTACGCCAACCACTTCCGCGAGCACCTGGCCGCCGACCCGATCGGCTTCGACGGCTTCCGCGACCAGGACCGGGTGATCGTCGAGGGGCTCGACGGCGCCGGGCGGACGAGCGGGCCGGACGCCGACCACCTGAGCAACGCCACCATGTCGACGCCCGCCGAGGGCCAGCCGCCGCGGATGCAGATGTTCCTCTTCGGCGCCCCGTTCCGGACGGTGCACGGCGGCGACGACGCGCGGGTCGTCTACCACGAGTACACGCACGGCCTGACCAGCCGCCTGGTCACCAACGCCGACGGCACCCAGGCGCTCAACAGCCCCCAGGCCGGCGCGCTGGCCGAGGGGCTGAGCGACTGGTACGCCCTGGACCTGCTCGACCGCGAGGGGCTCGGCGGCAGCCTCGACATGGGCGAGTACACCGACGCCGCGCCGCACCAGCTGCGCCGCCAGCCGATCGACTGCGCGGTCGGCAGCACCGAGGCCGACTGCCCGGGCAGCGGGCTGACCTTCGGCGACTTCGGCAGGCTCGACCCGCGCGGTCCCGAGGTCCACGCCGACGGCGAGATCTGGGCCCAGGCGCTGTGGGACGTGCGCCGCGCGGTCGGCTCCACCGCCGCCGAGGCGCTGGTCACGCAGGCGCTCGCGCTCGCCCCGCCGGAGCCGTCGTTCCTGGACCTGCGCAACGCGATGCTCCAGGCCGACACCGCGCTGTCGGGCGGCGCGCGCCACGCCCAGCTGTGGGAGGCCTTCGCCCGCCGCGGCATGGGCTTCTACGCCGGGACGGCCGACTCCAGCGACATCGCCCCCGTCGAGGACTTCTCGGCCCCGCCGCCGCCGGGCGCGCCGACGGGGACGATCGCCGGCCGGGTCACGAGCGCCGACAGCGGCCTGCCGATGCGCGACGTCCCGGTGGGCATCGGCGGCCTGGCGACCTCGACCGCCGCGGGGCCGGTGGGGCCGCACTACGCGGCGGCGACGGGCGCAGACGGCACCTACGCCATCGGCGGCGTGCCCCAGGGCCGCTACCCGCGCGTGCACTTCCGCCCCGGGGGCGGCTACGAGCCCGCCGTCGCCCGGGACGTCACGGTCGCCGCGGGCGCCGTCACCGCCGCCGACGTCGCGCTCGAGCGCAACTGGGCGGCGGCCGCCGGCGGCGGGCGGGCGACGTCGGCCGACGCGTCCGAGTACGCCGATGCGGGCTGCGGACCGGCGGGGCTCGTCGACCAGGCCCAGGGCGCGGGCTGGTCGGCCGACAACGACGGCGCGGTGAGCGCGGTGATCCAGCTGCCGGTGAGCGTGGACGTCACCGCCTTCGGCCTGGACCTGTCCAACACGTGCGGCGACGGCGTCGAGGCCATGACCAGGGACCTGCGGATCGAGACGTCGTCCAACGGCGTCGACTTCTTCCCCGCGTTCAGCGGGACCTTCGGGCCCGACGCGCGCGGGCGCCTCACGCGCGTGGCGCCCACCGCCGGGCGCTTCGGCGTGCGGTTCGTGAAGCTGACGCTGCTGTCCGCGCAGCAGGCCGACAGCCGGTACGTCGACTTCTCCGAGCTGGCCGTCTTCGGCTCGCCCCCCAACGCGCTGCCGTCCGGCGTGCTCGCGGTGTCGGCCGCCGCCGCGCGCCCGGGCGACGTGCTGACCTTCGACGCGTCGTCGTTCACCGATCCCGACAGCGCCATCACCGGCTACGACTGGGACTTCGACGGCGACGGCCGCGTCGACCGCACCACCGCGGAGCCGGCGACGACGTTCGCCTACGCGTCGCAGGGCACCTTCGAGCCGCGCGTCGCCGTGCGCGACTTCCGCGGCGGCGCCGGGCAGGCCGGCGCCACGGTGCGCGTCTCGCCCACGGTCGTGCCCAAGCGCAAGCCGAAGCTGACCCTTCGCACGACCGGCCGCCGCGGGCGGATCACCTTCAAGGTCAGCTGCCCGGACGCCTGCCGGGTCGGCGCCCGCCTGGTCACCGACCGCGGCACCCAGAAGCGGCTGAAGCTGCGCCGGCGCACGGCCGCCACCGTGCGCACCCGAACCGTCCGGGGCACGCGCACGCTCACGGTGAAGGTCGTCAAGAGCACGCTGACCGCGCTCAAGCGCAGGCGGACCAGGACCCTGCGCGCCGCGCTCGAGGTCAAGGCGAGCGTGCCGAACGGGCCGCGCACGTCGCAGAAGAAGCGCGTGCGCATCACCCGTTAGGTCTGTACCCTGGCCGATCCGGCGCCCGGAAGGCGCCGTTCCTGGAGGAGAGGAAGGACCCGACGTGACCCGCCCGCGCATCCTCGCAGCCGTCCTGGCGACGCTCGTCGTCGCGCTGCCGGCGGCGCCCGCGCGGGCGCAGACGAAGCTGACCGGCCTGTCGGGCAGCGTCGTCGACGGCGACAGCGGCCTGCCGGTGCAGGGCGCGAACGTGGCCTTCCACGCGGCGGGCGACCCCGGCCAGCCCATCGCGGCCGTCACCGACGCGACCGGGCGCTACATCATCACCGGCGTGCCCGCCGACAGCACGGGCCGCCTGGTCGTCGGCGGCCCGGGCTGGACGCCGACCTCGGTCGAGGGCCTCACGCTGCCCGTCGCCGAGCAGGACGTGGAGCTGCGCCGGGACTGGGCGGCGACCGGCGGCGGGGCCCGCGTCACCGCCGCGACCGACGAGGGCGCCGCCGGCTGTGAGCCCGGCAGGCTGGTGGACGGCGATCGCACGACGGCGTGGTCGGCCGGCGCCGGCGCCGCGCCCGCGAGCCCGGACGCGGTCACCGTCGAGCTCGCCGCCCCGGTCGACGTCGACCGCTTCCAGCTGACCGCGGGCGCGGGCTGCGGCCACGCCGACGGCGCAGCGCTCGGCCGCTACCGGATCGAGACCTCGCCCGACGGCGTCACGTGGACGACCGCCCGCGAGGGCGAGCTCGGGCCCGACGACCGCGGCCGCGCGGCCGCGCTGGAGCCCACCGGCGGCGCCACCGGCGTGCGGTTCGCGCGGCTCGTGCTGCTCGGCGCCCAGGACCCGGCCTCGCCGACGATCGACGTCCGCGCCCTCGAGGTCCAGGGCAAGGGCCCCAACGTCGCGCCGTCGGGCACGCTGACCCCCAACGACGCGCGTCCGGTCGCCGGCCTGCCCGTCCGACTGCTGGCCCAGTTCACCGACCCCGACAGCACGATCGTCCGGATGCTGTGGGACTTCCAGTCCGACGGCACGTGGGACCAGGCCACGCTCGGGCCGGTGGTCAGCCACGTCTACGCCGGCGTCGGCCGCTACCGGGTCACCGTCGGCGCGCGCGACTTCCGCGGCGCGCTGGGCACCGCCACCACCGACCTCGAGGTCAAGGCGCCGGGCCAGACCGCCGAGCCGCTGCTCAACCGCCGCCCGCTCATCGGCGTCGGCGAGCCCGACGGGCCGGGCGTGGACTTCCGCGTCTACTGCGCGGCGGCCTGCCGCGTTCGCGCGCGCATGATCATCTCCGAGCAGCTGCGCGTCGCGGTCGGCCTGCGCAGGCGCACGATCCGCACGATGAACCGCGTCGCCAAGCCCGGCGCGCTGGCCAACTGGACCATCGAGGTGGGCAGCAGGACGCTGCGCAGGATCGTCGACTCGGGACGCGACCGGCTGGGCGTCGTCATCGAGGTCAAGGCCTGGGACGCCGCCGGCCGCCGCGCGCAGACGCGACGCCGGTTCACGTTGGAGTAGAACTACGCGGTTGACGGATGGCGGCGCACCCGAGAGGGTAGGCACGACGCCGCGTGTCCTTCACCGAGCCCCGCTTCGAGCTGTCCGAGCGCCCCCTTGACGGGCGCACCACGGTGATCTCCGTGGCCGGGGAGCTCCACGTCTCCACCGCCCCGGAGTTCAGCCGGCGGCTGCAGGAGTGCATCGCCGACGGCAAGACGGCGGTGGTGCTCGACCTCACCGACGTGGCGTTCATCGACTCGACCGGCCTGAGCGTGCTGCTCAACGCGCTGCGGCGCGTCACGCGCCGCGGCGGCCGCATGGCGCTGGTGTGCACGAACCCGACCGTCCTGCGCCTGTTCGAGATCACCAAGCTCGACACGACGTTCGACATCCAGCCGTCGCTGGACGCCGCGCTGGAGCGCGTGCGCGCCGGTCAGCCCAGCGCGGACGGCAGCGACGACGGCGCGCCGTAGGGCCGCAGGACCTCGGGCAGCGCGACGCTGCCGTCCTCCTGCTGGCCGTTCTCCAGCAGCGCGATGAGCGTGCGCTGCACGGCGACCGCGGTGCCGTTGAGCGTGTGCAGCGTCTCGGGCTTGCCACCATCCGGGCGAAAGCGGATGTCCAGGCGGCGCGCCTGGTAGTCGGTGGTGTTGGAGCACGACGTCAGCTCGCGGTAGCGGCCCTGGCCGGGCAGCCACGCCTCGCAGTCGAACTTCTTGGCGGCGCTGGCGCCGAGGTCGTCGACCGCGATGTTCACCACGCGGTAGGGGACCTCGAGCTCCTGGAGGATCTCCTCCTCGATGGAGAGGATCCGCTCGTGCTCGTCGGCCGACGCCGAAGGCTCCACGAAGCTGAACATCTCCACCTTGTCGAACTGGTGCACGCGGAAGATCCCGCGCGTGTCCTTGCCCGCCGCGCCGGCCTCGCGCCGGAAGCAGGGCGAGAAGCCCGCGTAGCGCAGCGGCAGCCCCTCGACGATCTCGCCGGCGTGCAGCGACGCGAGCGCCACCTCGCTGGTGCCGACCAGGTACAGGTCGTCGGCCGGCAGGTGGTAGATCTGCTGCTCGGTGTCGGGCAGGAAGCCGGTGCCGTAGAGCGCCTCCTCGCGGACCAGCACCGGCGGCACGACGGCCTCGAACCCGTGGCCGGCCAGCTTGTCCAGCGCCCAGGAGACGAGCGTCAGCTCCAGGCGCGCCAGGTCGCCCCGCAGGTAGGCGAAGCGCGAGCCCGACAGCCGCGCGCCGCGCTCCATGTCGATGCGCTCGCCGGCGAGCTCGAGGTGGTCGCGGCCGGTCTTGGTCGCCTCGCCCCACTCGCGCACGACCGTGTCCTGCGGCGCGGCGGTCGGGTCGGTGAGGTTGGGCAGCGAGCGCAGCAGCCCCTGCAACTCGTCCTCGGCCGCCTTCGCGCGGGCGGTCTGCTCCTTGACGCGGTCGGCGACCGCCTTCATCTCGGCGATCGCGGCCGACGCGTCCTCGCCCTTGCCCTTGGCCGCGGCGATCTGCTCGCCTGCGGCCTTCTGCCGCGCGCGCTCGGCCTCCGCGGTCGCGGTGGCCGAGCGCCACTCCTCGTCGAGACGCAGCAGGTCGTCGAGCCGCTCGGCCGAGCCGTCGCCGCGGCGCGCCAGGGACGCGCGGACCCCGTCGGGGTCGCGCCGGATGAGCTTGAGGTCGAGCACGACCCGCCCGCGCCTAGCGCGAGCCCGTGCTCTGGTCGGACTCGCTGCCCGACTGGCCGGCCTTGCCGGCGTACTTCACGAGGAACTCGGCGACCTGCTCGGCCTGCTTCCCGACGACGATGTTCTCGGGCATGATCGCCCCGGAGAACCCGCCGTTGCGGATGGCGTAGAGGACCGCGTCCTTGGTCTGGGCGCGGGCGTTGAGGTTCGGGCCGTCGACGCGCTCGCGGTCGCGCACCTTCGTCGCGCTGCCCTCGGCGTCGATGGCGTCGAGGGTGTGGCACCCCGAGCAGCGCTCGCTGAACAGCGCCGCGCCGGCCTTGACGTCCGCGCTCTCGTTCGGCAGCGACTTCGGCGTCTGCGGCGGGACGTCGCCCTCCCCGCAGGCGACGAGGGTGCCGGAGGCGGCGAGGGCGGCGAGCAGCATCAGGGGACGGCGACGCATTGCGGCGGGCATCATACGGAACCTCTCCATGCGCAAGCTCCCTGCCCTGCTCACGCTCGGCGCGCTCGCCTTCGCCGGGTGCGGCAGCGGACCCTCGTACGTCCGGGACCAGGACGCCACGCTGCGCCTGACGCTCGACGAGTACCGGCTGCGCCCCGAGAACATCACGGTCCGCGCCGGGCGCGTCCACCTCGTCGCCCGCAACGTCGGACGGCTGACCCACAACGTGGCCGTCGAGGAGTGGGAGCCGGCCGACGAGGACGCCGAGCCGCGCGAGTACGCCCGCACCGACACCGCCCACCCGGGCGAGACGGTCAGCGAGCGCGGCGAGCTGCGCCTCAAGCCGGGCAAGTACCGGATCCTCTGCACGATCGGCAACCACGACGACCTCGGCCAGTACGGGGAGTTGAAGGTGACGGCGAAGTGACGTCGAACCTTCCCCGCGAACGCGGGCGCCGGCCTCGATCCCGATCGCACCAGACTGGACAATCCGCGGTCGAGCTCGATACGGCGGCAACCTGGTCGGCGCCCGCGTCCACCCCTCCGCGCGCCGAGCGGCGGTGACTAGGCTGCGAGCGGTGCCCGACGCCGACCGCTTCCGCGAGGTCATCGGCCAGTTCCCGACCGGCGTGGCGATCGTCACCGCGACCGGTCCGCACGGGCACGCGGGGCTGACGACCAACGCCGTCTCCAGCGTCTCGCTCGACCCCGTCCTGCTGCTGGTCTGCTTCGACAACGCCTCGCGCACGCTGCCAGTCGTCGCCGAGTCCCGGCGCTTCGCGGTCAACCTCCTGCGCTCCGGCCAGGAGGAGCTCGCGGCGGTCTTCGCCTCCAAGCGCGTCGCCGCGGAGAAGTTCGAGGCGGTGACGCACACCGTCGCCCACGGCGTGCCGGTGCTCGACGACGCGCTGGCCTGGCTGGCCTGCGAGCTCGAGGCCCTGCACCCGGCCGGCGACCACACGATCGGCATCGGCCGCGTCACCGCGATGGAGGCGGACCCCGGCGGCGAGCCGCTGGTGTTCTTCCGCGGCGGCTACGGCGCGCTGGCCCGGACCTAGACCTCCACGATCGCGCGCAGGGCCAGGAACGTGATGACCAGCGCCGCGGCGGCCATCACGCCGAGCTCGCGCCGCACGATCGCCAGCACGACCGAGCGCTGCTCCTCGGCGGGCAGGCGGCCGACCGCCTGCGCGTCCTCGAGGTCGCGCGCGGCCAGCACCGTGTCGGCCGAGGCGAGCCGCAGCTGCTCGGCGACGAAGCCGACCGCGACGGGCAGCAGGGCGTAGAGCCAATAGAGGCCCTGGTCGGGATCGAAGCCCGCGAGCGCCAGGATCCCGGCGCCGGCGGCCTGCGCGACGGCAGCCGCCTGACCGGCCCGCAGCAGCCACCAGGCCCACGGCCGGGGCTCGACCCGGTACCAGAGCCAGGCTGACACGAGGCCCGCGACGCCGTTCACGACGGCCACGAGCAGGGCAAGACCCTGCGCGATCTCGCTCACGGGCGGGCGCGGCGGTGTGCGCGGGGGACGAGAAACGTGCCGAGTGCCACTTTGTAGCAGCGAGTCACAAGCGGTGGTACAACCCAGACCGACGTGCTTCGAACGTACCTTCCAGCCATCGTCTTCGTCGGGCTCGGCACCCTCGTCGGCGCCATCTTCACCATGATGAACTCGTGGTTCGGCCCGAAGCGCAAGCGGACGCCGACCACGTTCAAGCAGGACCCGTACGAGTGCGGCCTGCCCTCCGAGGTGCAGCAGGGGTTCCGCTTCGGGATCAGCTTCTACCTGATCGCGATGCTGTTCATCCTGTTCGACATCGAGGTCGTCTTCCTCTACCCCGTCGCGGTCCAGCTGCGCGCGTTCGGCACCTTCGCGCTGATCGAGACCATCGTCTTCATCGCCCTGCTCGTCGTCGCCTTCGTGTACGTCTGGCGGCGCGGCGCGCTCGAGTGGCGCTAGAACGTACGCCCATGGAGATCGTCAAGCGGGAGAAGGCGGCACCGGACGAGTTCCGCCTCCAGCAGCTCCGCGCCCGCGACCTGCTGCGCGGCGACCTCGAGGGCGAGGACCTCGAGGACTACGTGCAGCAGCGCGTCATCACGACCACGCTGGACAAGGCGGTCTCGTGGGCCCGGGGCAACGCGATGTTCCCCGCGACCTTCGGCCTCGCCTGCTGCGCGATCGAGATGATGTCCATCGTCGCCGCGCGCGTGGACGTCGCCCGCTTCGGCTTCGAGGCCTTCCGCGCGTCGCCGCGACAGGCCGACCTGCTCATCCTCTCCGGCCGGGTCTCCATCAAGATGGCGCCGGTCGTGCGCCGCATCTACGACCAGATGCTCGAGCCCAAGTGGGCCATCGCGATGGGCGCCTGCAGCTCGTCGATGGGCGTCTTCAACAACTACGCGATCGTGCCGGCCGACAAGTTCATGCCGGTCGACGTGCACGTGCCCGGCTGCCCGCCCCGGCCCGAGGCCCTCATGCACGGCATCCTCAAGCTCCGCTCGATGATCCAGCAGGACCCGTCGCTGGGCTGGCGCACGCGCTACGGCGCGCAGGAGACCGTCGAGGTGCTGCCCGAGGACGTCACGCGCTTCGAGCAGGAGCCCGCCGTGAACGTCTTCCAGCCCGGAGACACCGCCGGTGCCTGACGCGCCCGGCCTCGAGCTGCTGGCCCAGGAGCTCCGCGAGGCGGACGACGCGAGCGTCCTGGCCACCGAGTTCTTCCGCGGCAAGGGCGCCATCCAGGTGCGCCCCGGCGCCATCCGCGAGGTGCTCCAGCTCCTCAAGGGCAAGGGCTTCACCTTCCTCGCGTCGGTCCACGGCCTCGACTACTACCCCGAGGAGCCGCGGCTCGGCGTGCAGTACGAGCTGCTGGACATGCGCGCGCTGGACCGGCTGACGGTCAAGCTGCGCGTGCCGCTCGACGAGCCCACGGTCCCGTCGGTCACGCCCGACTGGCCCACGGCCGACCACCAGGAGCGCGAGGTCTACGACATGTTCGGCGTGGTCTTCGAGGGCCACCCCGACCTGCGCCGCATCCTCATGCCCGAGGACTACGAGGGCCACCCGCAGCGGCGCGACTTCCCGATCGGCGGCGAGCCGGTCTTCTTCACCTACAACGAGCAGAAGGGGCCGGGCTACACCCGATGAGCACCGAGCTCGACCGTCCGACGGGCGCACCCAACGCCTACCGGGAGCAGGAGGCGTCGATCGACCTCTCGGCCCGGATGCACCCGATCCCCGCCGAGGCGCCCGAGCAGGAGCTGCTCACGCTCAACATGGGCCCCCACCACCCCGCCACGCACGGGGTGCTGCGCCTGCTCGTGACGCTCGAGGGCGAGGTCGTGCGCGACCTCAAGCCGATCATCGGCTACGTCCACACCGGCATCGAGAAGACCGCCGAGGACAAGTCGTACTGGAAGGCCATCCCCGTCATGGAGCGGATGGACTACCTGGCGTACTACTTCAACGCGATGGCCTACTGCGGCGCCGTCGAGACGCTGCTGGACCTCGAGGTCCCCAAGCGCGCCCAGTACCTGCGCGTGATCCACCTCGAGCTCAACCGCATCATGAGCCACCTGGTGTGGCTGGGCACCAGCGCGCTGGACCTCGGCGCGATCTCGATGTTCTGGTACTGCTTCCGCGACCGCGAGAAGATCCTCGACCTGTTCGAGTACTCCAGCGGGCAGCGGATGCACACCCGCTACATCCAGGTCGGCGGCGTGATCGACGACCTGCCCGCCGGGTTCGACGCGAAGCTGCGCACCTTCCTGGACGACATGCCGACGCGGGTCGACCAGTACCTCGACCTGCTCAACCGCAACGAGATCGCCCTGCAGCGGCTGCGCAACGTCTGCCCGCTCGACGAGGCCACGCTCCTGTCGCTCGGCGTCACCGGCCCGCTGCTGCGCGCCGCCGGCAACCCGTGGGACCTGCGCAAGGCGATGCCGTACTCGTCCTACGAGGACTTCGAGTTCGCCATCCCGGTCGGCCGCAAGGGCGACAACTACGACCGCTTCGCGGTGCGCTGCGCCGAGATGAAGGAGTCAGTGCGGATCATCCGCCAGGCGCTCGACGGCCTGCCCGAGGGGCCCTGGATCACCGAGGACCGCAAGGTCGCACTGCCGCCGCGCCACGAGCTCGCCACCTCGATGGAGGCGCTCATCCACCACTTCAAGCTGGTGACCGAGGGCTACCGCGTCCCGCCGGGCGAGGTCTACTACCCGATCGAGGGCCCGCGCGGCGAGTACGCCGTCTTCATCCGCTCCGACGGCTCGAGCAAGCCCGCGCGCGTGCACATGCGCGACCCCAGCTTCGTGAACCTCCAGGCCACCGCGCCCATGACCAAGGACGCCTACATCGCCGACCTCATCGCCACGCTGGCGATGCTCGACCCCGTCCTGGGCGGGATCGATCGATGACGGTCCCGCGCTTCGGCCACGGCTCCCGCGTCCCCGGGTGGGACGACGCCGTCGACCTCACCAAGGACCCGGCCACGCTGCCCGACCCGGCGACCACGCCGGTGCCGGCCGACCTGCGCGCCGAGATCGAGCGGCACATGGCCAAGTACCCCGACCGCCGCAGCGCCGCGATCCCCGCGCTGGCCGCCGCGCAGCGGGTGCACGGCTGGTGCTCGCCCGAGGCCGTCGAGCAGGTCGCGTGCGTGATGCGGCTGACGCCCGCCTACCTCCTGGCCGTCGCCAGCTTCTACGACATGCTCGACACGCGGCCGGTCGGCCACCGGCGCGTCTACGTCTGCACGAACATCTCGTGCTCGCTGTGCGGCGGGCGCGAGCTGCTGGGCAGGCTGCAGGCCGAGCTGGCCGACGACCCCGACGTGCAGGTGCGCGGCTTCGAGTGCCTCGGCGCCTGCGACATCGCCCCGATGGCCTCGATCGACGGCGTCTACGTCGGGCCGATCGAGGACGGCGAGGTCGCCGAGCTCGCCCGGCAGGTGCGCGACGGCGAGGAGCCGCTGCCCGACAAGCAGCTGCTGCGCCGCCCGAGCGCCGACCCGCACGCCAACACCCGCGAGTGGACGCCGCAGTCCTTCGCGCCGCCCGCCAAGCTCGAGCGGGCGACGCCGTCGAACGACCCCGTGCCGCCCGAGCCCTCCAGCTTCGGCGCCCCGATGGAGGGCGACGCGGCGGGCCCGTCGGCGCCCATCGAGCAGGCGCCCAACCCCGAGGACGACGCGTGAAGCACCTGATCTTCAAGGACATCGACGAGCCCGGGCTCAACACGATCGACGTCTACCGCCGCCGCGGCGGCTACGGCGACCGCCTGCGCCAGGCGCTCTCCATGCCCCGCGAGGCGCTGGTCCACGAGCTCGAGGCCTCCGGCCTGCGCGGCCGCGGCGGCGCCGGCTTCTCCATGGGCAAGAAGGCGTCCTTCCTGCCCAAGGGCGCGATGGACAAGTACCTCGTGTGCAACGCGGACGAGTCCGAGCCGGGCACGTTCAAGGACCGCGAGATCATGCAGAAGTGCCCGCACATGCTCATCGAGGGCATGATCATCGCGGCCTACGCGGCGGGCGCGAACCGGTCCTTCATCTACATCCGCGGCGAGTACGTCGAGCAGGCCGACATCCTCGACGCCGCGCTGGTCGAGGCCTACGACGCCGGGCTGCTGGGCGACAACATCCTCGGCACCGACCACTCGCTGTCGCTGGTCGTGCACCGCGGCGCGGGCGCCTACATCTGCGGCGAGGAGACCGGGCTGCTGGACTCGCTGGAGGGCAAGCGCGGCAACCCGCGCCTCAAGCCGCCGTTCCCGGCGAACCAGGGCCTGTACCAGGGCCCGACGCTCATCAACAACGTCGAGACGCTGGCGACGATCCCGCACATCGTCGAGATGGGCGCCGAGGAGTACGCCAAGCTCGGCGCCGAGGGCTCGACCGGCACGAAGCTCGTGTCGGTGTCGGGCAACGTCCAGCGCCCGGGCAACTACGAGATCGAGCTCGGCACGTCCTCGCGGGACATCATCTACGGCCTGGCCGGCGGGCCGCCGGAGGGCCGCGAGATCAAGCTGTGGTTCCCGGGCGGGTCGTCGTCGCCGGTCCTCACCAAGGACGACCTCGACCTCCCCTACGACTTCAACACGATGGCCAAGGCCGGCTCGATGCTCGGCTCCGGCGCGATCATCGTGGTCGACGACTCCAACTCGGTCGTCGACGTGTGCCTGTGGCTGGCCGAGTTCTACCGGCACGAGTCCTGCGGCAAGTGCACGCCCTGCCGCGAGGGCACGAACTGGACGGTGAAGATGCTCGAGCGCATCCAGACCGGCCTCGCCACGCCGATGGACCTCGACATCATGGCCTCGGTCTGCGAGAACATCATCGGCAACTGCCTGTGCGTGCTCGGCGACGCGATGGCGATGCCGGTCGGGTCCATGATCCAGAAGTTCCGGCCCGAGTTCGAGGAGCACATCGAGGCCGCCCGCGCGCGCAACGCCTTCACCGGCGACGAGGACGCGCCCGAGCTCGCGCTGATCCAGGGAGCGGTCGCGTAGATGCCGCGCCCCGAGCAGCGGATGGTGACCTTCTCGATCGACGGTCGCGAGGTCACCGCCCCGGAGAACGTCATGCTCGTCGACGGCGCCAAGTACGGCGACGTCGAGATCCCGGTCTTCTGCTACGAGCCCAAGCTCGGCCAGCCCGTCGGCGCCTGCCGCATGTGCCTGGTGGAGATCGAGGGCATCCCGAAGCTCCAGACGGCGTGCTCGACGCCGGTCAAGGACGGCATGGTCGTCCACACCCAGACCGACCGGGTGAAGACCGCGCAGCAGGCCGTCGTCGAGTTCCTGCTGATCAACCACCCGCTCGACTGCCCCGTCTGCGACAAGGGCGGCGAGTGCCCGCTACAGGACATCTCCTACGGCTGGGGCGGCGGCCGCTCGCGCTTCATCGAGCCCAAGCGCCACTTCGAGAAGCCGCTCGCGCTCTCGCCGCTGATCGCGATCGACCGCGAGCGCTGCATCCTCTGCTACCGCTGCGTGCGCTTCTCGCAGGAGATCAGCGAGGACTACCAGCTGATCTTCACCGAGCGCGGCGCCCACACATTCGTCGGCACCTTCGACGGCCACCCGTACGTGGCGCCGTTCAGCGGCAACATCGTCGAGCTGTGCCCGGTCGGCGCGCTCACCTCGCAGCCGTACCGCTTCCGCGCGCGGCCGTGGGACATCGAGGGCTCCGGCGGCGTCTGCACGCTCTGCCCGGCGCAGTGCAACGTGACCTTCACCGTCCGCGACGAGCGCGTGCTGCGCGTGCTCTCGCGCGACCACGACGAGGTCGACGACGGCTGGCTCTGCGACAAGGGCCGCTTCGCCTACCAGGCGATCCACGTCGACGAGCGCATCACGCGCCCGATGGTCCGCGACGGCGGCGTCCTGCGCCCCGTCTCCTGGGACCGCGCCCTCGACGAGGCCGCCGGCATCCTGCGCCGCGCGCAGGGCCGCGTCGGCGCCCTGGCCGGCGGCGGCACCACCTCGGAGGAGGGCTTCCTCCTGCAGCACCTCGTCCGCGAGGGGCTCGGCTCGGCCGACCTCGACTCGCGCGTGCACGACGGGCTGGACCGCGAGGCGCTGCTCGCGCTGCACGACCCCGCGCTGCAGGCGACGGTCCCCGACCTCGAGTTCGCCAGCACCGTCCTCGTCCTCGGCGTCGAGCCGGTCGACGAGATGCCGATCCTCGACCTGCGCATCCGCAAGGGCGTGCGCCGCAACCGCGTGCAGCTGGCCGTCGCGACCAGCCGCCCGTCGTCGCTGGACGCCAACGCCAAGCAGGTCGTGCGCTTCGCGCCCGGCGACGAGCCGCGCGCCGCCGCGATGCTGGCCGACGCCCTGAGCGGTGGCACCGTCCCCGACCAGCTCG
>JACRMD010000109.1 GCA_016215085.1 Solirubrobacterales bacterium
GCGCTCGCGGAGGCGATCGCCCACGAGATCAACCCCGGCTCGCTCGCCCAGACCGACGCGGAGATCGAGGACTACATCCGCCGCACGACGCAGCACACCTACCACGTGGCCTGCACCGCCCGGATCGGCGCGCCCGGCGACGGGGCGGTCGACCCGCAGCTGCGCGTCCACGGCGTCGAGGGGCTGCGGGTGGCCGACACGTCGGTGATGCCGACGATCACCCGCGCCAACACCAACGCCCCGGCGATCATGATCGGCGAGCGCTGCGCGGACTTCATCCTGCGCCCGCCGGCGCCGCGCCGCGCACCGGCCGCGTCCACCCCCGCGACCGCCGGCGCCTGAGCGATGACCGACCTGATGGCCGCCGCCGCGCCAGCCGCCGCGCGCCGCCATTGACTATGACGGCCATCATATTACGATGGCCGTCATGAGCCAGCCCGAGTGGAAGCCGTCGGCCTGCATCCTCTGCGCGTGCAACTGCGGGATCGAGGTCCAGGTCGAGGACGGGATCATCGTCCGGGTCAAGGGCGACAAGGCGCACCCGGCCTCCAAGGGCTATGCCTGCGAGAAGGCACAGCGGCTGCCCTACTACCAGCGCAACCCGCGCCTGCTGGCGCCGATGCGCCGGCGTCCCGACGGCGGCTACGAGGAGGTCGGCTGGGACACCGCGATCCGCGAGGTCGCGGCGGGGCTCGCTCGCGTGCGCGACGAGCACGGCGGCTCGTCGATCTTCTACTACGGCGGCGGCGGGCAGGGCAACCACCTCGGCGGCGCCTACTCCGGCGCCCTGCGGCACGCGCTCGGTGTGCGCTTCTCCTCCAACGCGCTGGCCCAGGAGAAGACCGGCGAGTTCTGGGTCGACGCCCACCTCTTCGGGCACATGGCGCACACCGCGCCGGACTTCGAGCGGGCGGAGGTCGCGGTGTTCGTGGGCAAGAACCCGTGGATGGCCCACGGCTTCCCGCATGCGCGCCCCACGCTGAAGGCGATCGCCGCGGACCCGGACCGGGCCCTGGTCGTCATCGACCCCCGCCGCAGCGAGACCGCGGCGATGGCCGACTTCCACCTGCAGGTCGCGCCCGGCAAGGACGCCTTCCTGCTCGCGGCGCTGCTGGCGATCCTCGTCCAGGAGGACCTCGTCGACCACGCGTTCCTCGAGTCGCGCACCGAGAACGCGGAGGCGGTCCTGGCCGCGGTCCGCGACGTCGACGTGGACGACCACTGCCGGCGTGCCGGCGTCGACGCCGAGCTCGCCCGTGCCGCCGCCCGCCGCATCGGCGCCGCGGCGAGCGTGTCGATCCTCGAGGACCTCGGCATCCAGCAGGCGCCCCACTCGACCCTGAGCTCCTACCTGGAGAAGCTGCTCTGGGCGCTCACCGGCAACTTCGCGCGGCCCGGCTGCACCAGCCTGCACACCTCCTTCTCCCCCGGCGGGCTGATCGGGCGCTCGCGCGAGTCCCGCCGCCGGACCCCGGTCACCGGGGAGCGGGTCATCGGCGGGATGTTCCCGGCCGCGGCGATCCCCGACGCGGTCCTCTCCGACGACCCCGCCCGGTTCCGCGCCGCCATCGTCGAGAGCAGCAACCCGGTGCACTCGCTGCCCGACTCCCCGCGGATGCGCGAGGCGATGGCGGCCCTCGAGTTCAGCGTGGTCATCGACATCACCATGACCGAGACGGCGGCGTGCGCCTCCTACGTGCTGCCGGCGCCGACCCAGTTCGAGAAACACGAGTGCACGTTCTTCAACCTCGAGTTCCCCAACAACTACTTCCACCTGCGCCACCCGGTCCTGCCCGCGCCGGACGGCCCGCTGATCGAGGCGGAGCTCCACCGCCGCCTGGTCCGCGAGCTGGGCGCGCTGACCGACGAGGACGTCGCCGGGCTCCGCGAGGCGGCCGACGCGGGCCTCGACGCCTACGCGGCGGCCTTCGGCGCGCGGATGGCCGAGAGGCCGCACCTCATGGGGCTGGCCACCGTGGTGCTCTACGAGACCCTCGGGCCGGCCCTGCCCGGCGGCGCCGCCGCGGCGGCCGCGCTCTGGGGGTCGGCCCAGCTGTGCGCGGCGACCTACCCCGACTCGATCCGGGCGGCCGGCTTCGACGGCGAGGGCACGGCGCTGGGAAACGCGCTCTTCGAGGCCGCGCTGGGCAACCCGCGCGGGATCACGTTCAGCGTCGACGACCACGACGCGAGCTGGCGCTGGATCGCCCAGCACCGCCCCTCCGGCCGCCTCGACCTGGCGATCCCGGAGCTCCTCGACGAGCTCGGCGCCCTGCCCGGCGAGCCGGACGTCGCCGACCCCGACTTCCCGCTCGTCCTCTCCGCCGGCGAGCGCCGCAGCGGCAGCGCGATGACGCTGATGCGCGACCCGGAGTGGCGCAAGCGCGATGCCGAGGGCGCGCTGCGCATGAGCCCGGCCGACGCCGCGAGCCTCGGGCTGGCCGACGGCGACCGCGCCACCGTGGTGACCGCGCGCGGGCGCCGGACCGCCGCCGTCGAGGTCAGCGACATGATGCGCGCGGGGCACGTCTCGCTGCCCAACGGCTACGGCCTGGACTTCAACGGCACGGTCACGGGGATCGCGCCCAACGAGCTGACCAGCGGCGACCGCCGCGACCCGGTGGCCGGCACCCCGTGGCACAAGACCGTCCCCGCGCGGGTCGAACCGGCACGATAGGGACGATGCCCCGGCAGACCGATGCGCGCGAGCGGATGATCCGCAGCGCCGCGCTCCTCTTCCGCGAGCGCGGCGTGGACGGCACCTCGTTCAACGACGTGATCGCCCACAGCGGCGCGCCGCGCGGCTCGATCTACCACCACTTCGAAGGGGGCAAGGCCCAGCTGGCCGCGGAGGCGACGCAGTGGGCCGGCGAGGTCATCCTCGCCGGGCTGGCCGACGCCCTCGCCGAGGACGACGTGCCCGCGGCCATCGCCAGGCTCGACGAGCAGTGGACGCGCACGCTCGAGCGCTCGGACTTCCGCGCGGGCTGCCCCATCGTGGCCGCCGCCGTGGAAGGGGACCGCGAGCCCGCCGCGCGCGACGCCGCCGCCGCCGCCTTCGCGCGCTGGCAGGACGTCCTCGCCGGCGCCCTGCGGGCGCGGGGCCTGACGCCGGAGCGCGCCTCCTCGATCGCCGCGCTGGTCGTCGCGGGCATCGAGGGCGCGATCGTGCTGGCGCGCGCGCAGCGCAGCACCGAGCCGCTGCACCGGGTCACCGGCGAGCTCGGGCGCCTCGTCGAGCTCGCGTCGGCCTGAGCCGCGGAGATCTGGGACCGCCGACCCGTAAGAACGCCGGCGCCGGGACGCCAACGGAGCACATGCCCCGTGACGAGACCACCAATGCCTGCCTCCGGGCGCTGCACGACGCGGGGGGGCTCCGACCGCTACGACGCGCAGCTCCGCATCCTCGTGGCGCGCGGCAGGCGCGATCCGCGAAGGCTGTTCCTCGACCTCGCGCTCGACGGCGTGCGGCGGGCGGCCGACCTCGTGCGCCCCGCGTTCGACGCGGCCGCGGGCCGGGACGGCTTCGTCTCGTTCGAGGTCACGCCCGACCTCGCGGACGACACGGCGGGCACCGTCGCGCAGGGGCTCGCGTTGTGGAGCCGCCTGGCGCGGCCCAACGTGATGATCAAGGTGCCGGCGAAGGACTCCGCCTACTCCGACGTGCTCTACGTCGACGAGCTCGTCGCCCCCGGCGCGATCAACACGATGCCGGAGGCGACGCTGTACGCGTTCGCCGACCACGGCGATCCGAGCGGGGCCTTCGAGCCGAGCTCGGGCACGGCGGCGGAGACGCTGGCGCGGGCCGGGGCCGCGGGCGTCGAGCTCGACGGCATCATCGCCGAGCTCGAGCGTGCGGGCGTCGCGTCCTTCTGCGCGTCCGACCAGGAGCTGCTGGACCGCGTCGGCGTGAAGGCTGCGGGGGCGGGGGCCGGGGCTAGCGCGCGGTGACGGCGAAGTGCGCGACGCAGGTCTCGAGCACCGGGTCGGGCGAGCCGAGCAGCGAGCCGAACTGCCGCTTGGTGGCGGTGAGCGTGAGGTCGTACGCGCCGGCCGTCACGCCGCCGAAGAGGGTCGTGACCAGCACGCTCGGCACGGTCGCGCCGTAGCTCGTGCCGTAGCCGCCGAGGCTCTTGCCCGTCGTGTCGTTGGCGAGCATCACCGACCACCCGCCGAACAGCGTCGAGGTGCCGTCGGGGTTGGCGGCGCCGACCATGCTGATCGTGCCCTCGATCTGCTTGTTGGCGCCCTTGTCGAGGACGACGCTCAGGGTCGTGCCGGCGTCGCAGACGTCGCCGCCCGAGACCCGGTCGATCGCCGCGTACGAGGTGGTCCCGCCGCCCCCGCCACCGC
>JACRMD010000110.1 GCA_016215085.1 Solirubrobacterales bacterium
AGAGCCGGTAGCCGCCGGGCGTGCGCCGCGGCATGAGGAGCTTCTGGTCCTCCAGGTACCGGATCTTGGAGATCGAGATGTCGGGGAACTCGTGGCGCAGCGCCTTGCAGACGGCGCCGATCGTCATCGCCTTCCCGGACGGCCGCTCCTCGTCCACCGACCCGGCCTCGTGGTCCTGGACCGCGGCCATCAGCGCGACAGGAACGTCAGCTTGTACTTGCCGACCTGCAGCTCGTCGCCGTCCTCGAGCTTGTGCGAGTCGATGCGGCGGCGGTTGACGTAGGTGCCGTTCAGCGAGCCGAGGTCGTCGAGGTGGAACTCGCCCCCGCGGCGGACGATCAGCGCGTGGTCGCGCGACACCGTCACGTCGTCGAGGAACACGTCGGAGTCGGGGCGGCGCCCGATGGTCATCCGCTCGCGGTCCAGGGCGAAGCTCTCGCCCACGCGGCCGCCGCCGGCGCGCACGACCAGCGCGGCCCCGGCCTCGCCGTGGACGACCTCGTCGAGGTCGACCGGCACGAGCTCGCCGGTCTCGTCGATGCGGTAGGTCGCCGTCGTCGACTCGGTCTGGCCCTCAGCCTGGCCGACGAACGCGCCGCACTTCTGGCAGTAGTTCGCGCCCTCGGCGTTGGTGAACCCGCACTCCGGGCAGTGGCGCGCCACGCTCCCTCGGCTCCTTGCGAGCTACTCGGCGGGCTCGTCGCCGGCGGCGCGGCCGGCCAGGATGTCGGTGAGGCGCTGCACGTCGGCCCCGGTGATGACGTCCTCGCCGCCCTCGTGCTTCTTGCGCAGGCGGTTGACCAGCTCGGCGCGCAGGATGTCGATCTTCCCGTGGAGGATCCTGCGGCGGTAGGAGATGTCGATCTCCTCCTCGGTGAGCTGCTGGATGAGGTCCTTGAGCTCCTGGTCCGAAAGCGAGCCGAGGTCGGGGAAGGTGTCCATGGCGCGCGACGATACCAGCGGAGCCGCGGCCATCAAGCTCAACTTGAGGGTGCAGTCCGCGTTGCGGCCAGCGCGTCGCGCGTGTAGAGCGCCGCGGCGATGATCGACATCACCAGGCCGAGGTAGAGCAGGACCTCCGCCAGGGTGCCCAGCCCGACCAGCGCGAAGAAGATCGCCGACATGGTCGGCCACACGCCCGCGCGGCCCCACCAGTTGATCTTCAGGTCGACCCCGCGGCGCAGCGCGACCTGCCCGGCGACCAGGAGGTAGAGCTCGCGCGCGACGAGGATCGCCAGCGCCCAGCGGGGCAGCAGCTCGAAGTGCCAGCAGACCACCAGCCCCGCGACGACCAGCAGCCGGTCGACCACCGGGTCCAGCAGCGCGCCGAAGCGGGAGTACTGGCCGGTGACGCGCGCGGCGATGCCGTCCGCGTAGTCGCTCCAGGCGATCACGGCGAAGATCACCGCGGGCAGCGCGTCGGTGCCGGAGTCCGACGAGAGCGCCAGCACGAGGAAGACCGGGATCAGCGCCAGGCGGACGAAGCCGATGGCGTTCGGGATCGTCCAGACGTGCCACGGCGCGTCGTGCAGCGTCGCGGGCGGCGGCGGGCCGGAGCGGTCCAGCCCCGAGAGCCGCCGGAAGGTCAGCCTCGGGTTGGTCCAGACCGACGTCCTCTCGGGCTCGGGCGGCTCCCCGCTCAGGCGATCGTCGGCCACAGCTCCCTCACGCGCTCGGCCGCCTCGCGCAGCGGCACGCCGCCCTCGACGTCCTGGCGGCCGCGGCGCAACTGCGCCTCCGCGGCCCCGCTCTCCGCCGACCGCTTGCCGACCACCAGCCGCAGCGGCGCGCCGAGCAGCTCGGCGTCGGTGAGCTTCTCACCCGCGCCGCCCGAGCGGTCGTCGAGCAGGGCGTCGAGGCCGGCCGTGCGCAGGTCCTTGTAGAGCACCTCGGCGGCCGCCGCCTCCTGGCTGCCCGGCTTGCCCAGCGCCACGACCTCGACGTCGAACGGCGCGATCGCCTTCGGCCAGGCGATGCCGCGGTCGTCGGCGTACTGCTCGACGGCGGACGCGGCGATGCGCGCCGGGCCGATGCCGTAGGAGCCCATGACGATGAGCTGCTCCTTGCCGTGCTCGTCGAGGTAGGTCGCGCCCAGCGGGGCAGCAGCTCGAAGTGCCAGCAGACCAACGCGGATCGGGGAGCCGCCCCGCAGGTCGCCGGCCTCGACGGTGCGGATGTCCGCGCGCTCGCCCGGGAGCTCGCGGACGACCTCGTGCCAGCCGGCCTCGTTGGCGCCGGCCACCCAGGGGCCCTCGCCGACCGCCGGGTCGACGATCGCCTGGACCTCGGCCGACGGCCCGAGGAAGCCCGCCGGGCCCGGCAGCTCCTCCTCGCGGGCGGGGCGGAAGTCCTCGCGCAGGTGGTTGCGCAGCTTGACGTCGTTGATGCGGTGGTCGCCGCGGACGAAGACCATCACCAGCCCGCGCGACTCGGTGACCACCGGGAACGCCTTCAGCGTGTTGCCCGGGTGGATGCCGAGGTGGCCGGCGACCGCCTCGATCGTGGTCTGCGTGGGCGTCTCCAGGCGGCCGTCGAGCTGCAGCGGCGGGACCGGCTGCGGATCGGCGGTGGCGACCTCCACGTTGGCGGCGTACCCGTCGGCGCCCAGCGCGACGTCGTTCTCGCCCGCCGCGCACGGCGCCATGAACTCGTGCGCGCCGGTGCCGCCCATCATCCCGACGTCCGAGGCGCACTCGTAGAAGTCCAGGCCGCAGCGCTCGAAGACCCGGTGGTAGGCCTTGCGGTAGTCCTCGTAGTGCGCGTCGAGCCCCTCCATGTCGCGGTCGAAGGTGTACGCGTCCTTCATGATGAACTCGCG
>JACRMD010000111.1 GCA_016215085.1 Solirubrobacterales bacterium
GAGCGCGCCCGCCGCCGCGCGCCGCTCGTCGCCGGCGCGCTGGCCGCGGTGCTGGTGGCCGGTACGGCCGCCGCGTTCGTCGGCGGCGGCGGCGTGACGACGCCGGCGCCCGCGCCCACCGGCTGCAACGGCCACGAGGAGCTGTGCGCCAAGCGCCTGGACCAGGTCGCGATGGTCGCCACCCACAACTCGATGTCGGCGGCGCTGCCCGGCTGGTACGCGGCCATGCAGGAGGACGGGATCCCCGCGCAGCTGCGCGCCGGCGTCCGCGGCCTGCTCATCGACACGCACTACGCCGACCGGCTGCCCAACGGCCGCCTTCGCACGGTCCTCGACACGAAGATCGAGCGCTCCGAGGAGGACGGCGTCAGCCCCGAGGCCGTCGCCGCCGCCAAGCGCATCCGCGACCGGCTCGGGTTCGCCGGGCAGGGCGAGCGCGGCATGTACCTCTGCCACTCGTTCTGCGAGCTCGGCGGCACGCCGCTGGGCGAGGTGCTGCGCCAGGTGCACGCGTTCCTGGTGGCCAACCCGGGCGAGGTCCTGGTCGTCGTCAACCAGGACTACGTCACCCCGCAGGACTTCGTCGGCGCGGTCCGCGACGCGGGGCTCGAGGAGCTCGCCTACCGCGGCCCGGTCGACGGCACGTGGCCGACGCTGGGCCAGATGGTCGCCCGCGGGCAGCGCGTCGTCTTCCTCGCCGAGAACGAGGCGGGCGCCGCGCCGTGGTACCACCCCGCCTACGCGGCGATCACCCAGGAGACGCCGTACTCCTTCCGGCGCCCGGCGCAGCTCACCGACCCGGAGGCGTGGCCGTCGAGCTGCCGCGAGAACCGCGGGCCCGACAGCGCGCCGCTGTTCCTGCTCAACCACTGGGTGACGACCGACCCGTGGCCCAAGGCCTCCGACGGGCAAGCGGTCAACGCCTACGCGCCGCTGCTCGGCCGCGCCCGCGAGTGCGGGCGGCTGCGCGACCGCGTGCCCAACCTGGTGGCCATCAACTTCTACGAGGAGGGCGACGCCTTCCGCGTCGTCGACACGCTCAACGGCGTCGGCGGCTAGAGCGAGGCGGCGGCGGCGTCGCGCAGGGCGACGACGTCGGCGCCGGCCACGTCGAGCACCCGCGGCACGCGCCCGCCGCCGTCGTCGAGCAGGGCGAGCAGCAGGTGGCCCGGCTCGAGGCGACGGTCGCCGCGGCCGGCGGCGATGCGCAGCGTGCGCTCCAGCGCGGCCTTCGCCGAGGTGCCGAAGCGCGGCGCCCGGGCCGGAGGGCGCGGGAGCGGGACGTCGAAGTGCCCCACGTCGACGCCGACGAGCGCGAGCGTGCGCGCCTCCTCCTCGGCCAGCGCGGCCTCGAGGTCCTCGCGGTCGAGGCCCGCGCC
>JACRMD010000112.1:0-12375 GCA_016215085.1 Solirubrobacterales bacterium
TTCGTGCACCCCTTCGACGACCCCGACGTCGTGGCCGGCCAGGGCACGCTCGGCCTCGAGCTGCTCGAGGACCTGCCCGACCTCGCCACCGTCGTGGTGCCGGTCGGTGGCGGCGGGCTGGCCAGCGGCGTCGCGATCGCCGTGAAGTCGGCGCGGCCCGACGTGCGCGTCGTGGGCGTGCAGGTCGAGACGTGCGCGGCCTACCCCGCGTCGCTGCAGGCCGGCGAGCCCGTGGCCGCCCGGACCGCGCTGACGATCGCCGACGGCATCGCGGTCAAGCGGCCCGGGGAGCTCACGCTGCGGCTCGTCAAGCGCTGGCTCGACGACGTCGTGGTCGTCTCCGAGGACGACGTCGCCGAGGCGATGGTCCTGCTGATGGAGAAGGCCAAGCTCGTCGTCGAGGGCGCGGGCGCCGTCGGCGTCGCCGCGATGCTCGACGGCAGCGTCGGCGACACCTCCCGCGGCACGACGTGCGTCGTCCTCAGCGGCGGCAACGTCGACGCCGGGCTGCTGGCCACCGTGGCCCGCCGCCACGAGACCGAGGCCGGCCGCCGGCTGGTGCTGATGACGCGCGTGCCCGACCGGCCCGGCGCGCTGGTCCAGCTCCTGGACTGCGTGGCCGACGCCGGCGCGAACATCGTCGACGTCCTGCACATCCGCGAGGGCATCGAGCTGCACGTGCGTGAGACCGGCGTGCAGCTCGTGCTCGAGACGCGCTCGCCCGAGCACGCCCGCGCGGTCACGCGGGCGGTCGAGGACGCCGGCTACGCGACGCGGCCGGTCACTCCGGGGTGACGTAGGCCCCGCTGATGCCGCCGTCGACCAGGAAGGTCGAGGCGGTCACGAACGACGACTCGTCGCTGGCCAGGAAGACCACGCCGTTGGCGATCTCCTCGGCGCGGCCGAAGCGGCCCATCGGCACGTGCACCAGCCGCCGCGCGGCGCGGGCCGGGTCCTTGGCGAACAGCTCCGGCAGCAGCGGCGTGTCCACCGGCCCCGGGCACAGGGCGTTGACGCGCACGCCCCGGCGCGCGAACTCCACGCCGAGCTCGCGCGAGAGCGCCAGCACGCCGCCCTTGGAGGCCGTGTAGGAGATCTGCGAGGTCGCGGCGCCCAGGACCGCGACGAACGAGGCGGTGTTGATCACGGAGCCGCCGCCGCTGTCCAGGAGGTGCGGGATGCCGTGCTTGCAGCAGAAGAACACCGACTTGAGGTTGACGTCCTGCACGCGCTGCCACGCCTCGTAGCTCGTCTCGAGCACCGACGTGTCGTCGTCGGGCGAGATGCCGGCGTTGTTGAACAGCACGTCGATGTGCCCGTACTGGTCGCGGACGGTCTGGTACATCTGCTGGACGGCGAACTCCTCGGTCACGTCGACCGCCATCGCGAAGTCGCCCGGCGCGCCGTCGAGCAGGTCGACCCCGACCACCGTCGCGCCCTCGCGCTGGAACGCCTCGACCGTCGCCGCGCCGATGCCGCCCGCGGCGCCGGTGACCACCGCGACCTTGCCTTCGAGCCTGCCCGGCACTACGCCTCCGTGTTGTAGAAGATGGTCTTCACCTCGGTGTAGTGCTCGAGGGCCCGCGGGCCGAGCTCGCGCCCGTACCCCGACTGCTTGAAGCCCCCGACCGGCGTGGCGACCCGGACCGAGGTGTTGGAGTTGATCGACAGGTTGCCGCTCTCGAGCGCCCGCGCGACCCGCAGCGCCTTGCCGCCGTCGCGCGTCCACACCGAGCCCGAGAGGCCGTAGATGGTGTCGTTGGCCAGCGCGATCGCCTCCGCCTCGTCCGCGAACGGGATGACGGCGGCGACCGGGCCGAAGATCTCCTCGCGCGCCGCCCGGTCGTCGTTGGCGACGGGGCACAGCACGGTCGGCGGGAACCAGAACCCGCGGTCCTGCGGGGCCTCCCCGCGGATCGCCACCGGGGCGTCGGGGCCGACGAACGAGCCCACCGCGTCGCGCTGCTGCGCGGAGATCAACGGGCCCATCTGCGTGGCCTCGTCGAGCGGGTCGCCGACCGTGATCGTCGCGACCGCCTCCTCGAGGGCCTCCATGAAGCGGTCCAGGCACGCGCGCTCGACGAGGATCCGCGAGCGCGCGCAGCAGTCCTGGCCGGCGTTGCCGAAGACCGCGCCCGGCGCGGCCGTGGCGGCGCGCTCCAGGTCGGCGTCGGCGAACACGATGTTGGCCGACTTGCCGCCGAGCTCGAGCGTGACGCGCTTGATCGTGCCGGCCGCGGCCGCCGCGATCGACCGCCCGACCTCCGTCGAGCCGGTGAACGCGATCTTCGCGACGTCGGGGTGCTCGACCAGCCGCTGGCCGCACTCGCGCCCGGGCCCGACGACGACGTTGACCACGCCGTCGGGCACGCCGGCCCGCGCGGCGATCTCGGCGAAGCGCAGCGCGGTGAGCGGCGTGAGCTCGGCCGGCTTGAGCACCACGGTGTTGCCCGCCGCCAGCGCCGGGCCGAGCTTCCACGCCGCGATGCACAGTGGGAAGTTCCACGGCGTGATGAGCCCGACGACGCCCAGCGCCTCGCGGATGGTGAAGGCCACCCCGCCGGCGACCGGGATCTGCTCGCCGAGCAGCCGCTCGACCGCGCCCGCGTAGTAGCGGAACGTGTTGACGACCATGCCCATCTCGCCGCGCGCATCGCCGATCGGCTTGCCGGCGTTGCGCGCCTCGAGCACCGCGAGCTCCTCGCGGTGCTCCTCCAGCGCGTCGGCCAGGTCGTGCAGGAGCCGCGCGCGGTCGCCGGGGGCGACCGCGCGCCAGGCCGGGCGCGCGCGGGACCGTCTCCAGGACCTCCTCGGTGGCCGGCTCGAGGACCTCGAGGGTTCCGGCCACGACCTAGACGGTCCCCGGCGCGGGCGCCGGCCCCGACGAGGGCGGCTCGTCGAGGTCGCCGTGCACGTGCTCCTCGCCCAGCTCCGCGTCGAGCTCGGCGATCGTGTGCCGGGGGCCGGTGAACGTGTTCTTGGCCCGCAGCACCCACCAGAGGCCGACCGCCAGCATCACGCCGCCGGTGACCAGCGGCGCGTAGTTGACGAGGTTCCAGTCGAACTCGTCGCGCCACGGCACGCCGCCGGGGTTGGTCGGCAGGATGAAGATGATCGTGATGATCCCCACCCAGACCGTCGCGAGGATGTTCATCCACTTGTACTTCGCGCCGTTGTTCCAGGGGCCCGGCTCGAACGCGTCGCCCATCCGCCAGCGCAGGTAGATCGGGATCACGTACGCGATGTACAGGCCGATGACCGCGATCGAGACCACGGCGTAGAAGGCGACCGGGACGCCGCTGGCGTTCGGGAAGTAGGCCGGGATCGTCAGGATCGCCGCGAAGACGGCCACGAACAGGACGGCGTTGACGGGTGTCCGGCGCTGGTTGACGTGGCTCCAGATCCGCCAGCCCGGGATGGCGCCGTCGCGGGAGAACGCGTAGGTCATCCGCGACGAGCTCGTCAGGCACGCGGCGCCGCAGAACAGCTGGCCGACGGTGGAGATCACGAGCACGACCTTGAGCCAGCCGGAGCTGAGCGCCTGGTCGAGGATCGCCACCGACACGAACTCGCCGCCCGCCGCCGCCTCGTTGATGGCGTCGACGTTCGTCGCCGCGAACGTGATGGCCAGCAGCAGGAACCAGCCGATCAGCGCGGAGTAGAAGATCGACCGCCACACGCCCTTGGCCGCCGCCTCGGCGGCGCCGTGGGTCTCCTCGGAGATGTGCGCGCAGGAGTCGAAGCCGGTGATCGTGTACTGCGTCAGCAGGAAGCCCAGCGGCAGCACGTACCACCAGAACATGCCGTCGCCGAAGCCCGAGTTGTTGAAGCGCTCGGTGAAGACGAAGTCCGCGCTGGCGTGGTTGTCCGGCACGAAGACGAGGACGAGCAGGATGATCGCCACGCCGATGACGTGCCACCAGACCGACACGCCGTTGAGCATGGCCACCATGTGGCTGCCGGCGATGTTGACCAGCGCGTGGAAGGCCAGCACCAGGCAGAACAGCCAGAACGTGCCGGACAGGAAGTCGCCCGAGACGCCGTTGAACCAGTTGATGTCGAACGCGCCGAGCGTCAGGTTCAGGAACGTCGCGCAGCCGTAGTCGACCGACGCGGTGACGGCGATGAGGCCGATGAGGTTGAACCAGCCGGTGAACCAGCCCCAGCCGGGGCCGCCCATCTTGGCCGCCCACCAGTAGATGCCGCCCGCCGTCGGGTACTTCGACACAAGCTCGGACATGCAGAACCCGATGATCAGGATCGGGATCGAGATCAGGGCCCAGCCCCACGAGATGGCGATCGGGCCGCCGTTGTTCCACGCCTGGCCGTAGGTGGTGAAGCAGCCGGCGAGGATCGAGATGATCGTGAACGAGATGGCGAAGTTCTGGAAGCCACTCCAGGTGCGGCTGAGCTCCTGCTTGTAGCCGAGCTCGGCGAGCCGACGTTCGTCGGCGTCCTGGAACTCGGGCGGGGGTGCTGCGGTGGCCAACGAACTACCTCCCCAAAAGGTGTGGACGACCGTCCTTCTGACGGCCGTCAGAACCTATGCCGGTGCTCGGACGGAAGTCAAGTGGCAGAGGGCACTTGCACCCCCGGGCCATAGGGTTCCGCCTGGATGTCGGACGGCGAGCAGATCCTCGTCGCGGGAGCGCTGCTGGCCCTCGGTCTCATCGCCTCGCTGGTCGCTGGCCGCCTGCGCGTGCCCGGCCTCGTGCTGTTCCTGGGCGTCGGGATGGCGCTGGGCTCCGACGGCGCGGGGTGGATCGACTTCGACGACTACGAGCTCGCGCGGACCGTCGGCATCGTGGCGCTGGCGCTGATCCTGTTCGAGGGCGGCCTGGCGGCGGGCCTGCCCGAGATCCGGCCGGTCCTCGCGCCGTCGATCTCGCTGGCGCTCGTGGGCACGATGGTGACCGCGGCCCTCACCGGCCTGGCCGCGATGTGGATCTTCGACCTCTCCACGAAGGAGGGCCTGCTGGTCGGGGCGATCCTGGCCTCCACCGACGGTGCCGCGGTCTTCGCGATCCTGCGCGGCTCGACGCTGCGCCGCCGCCTGGCCCGCACGCTCGAGGGCGAGTCGGGCCTCAACGACCCGGTCGCCGTCCTGCTCGTCCTCGGCTCGATCGAGCTGCTGCTGGACCCGGCCTACGGCGCCGCCGACTTCGCCTGGCTCTTCGTCCGCCAGATCGCCATCGGCGCCGCGGCCGGCATCGCCGTCGGCACCCTCGCCGCCTGGACGCTGCGCCGCGCGCGGCTGGCCAGCGGCGGGCTCTACCCCGTCGCGACGCTGGCCACCGTCGCGCTCTCCTACGGCGCCGCCGACGTGCTGCACGGCTCGGGGTTCCTGGCGGTCTACCTCGCGGGCCTGGCGCTCGGGACCTGGCCGCCCCTCGCCCAGCAGACCGTCCAGAGCTTCCACGAGGGCCTGGCCTGGGTCGCCCAGCTGGCGATGTTCCTCACGCTCGGCCTGCTCGTCTTCCCGTCGCGGCTGGACGACGTCGCGCTGGAGGGCACCCTGCTCGCGCTGGCCCTGGTCGTCGTGGCGCGGCCCGTCGCCGCGGTG
The DNA here is from genome assembly GCA_016215085.1 of Solirubrobacterales bacterium. Lineage (GTDB taxonomy): Bacteria > Actinomycetota > Thermoleophilia > Solirubrobacterales > Solirubrobacteraceae > Baekduia. The sequence continues at coordinate 5,564 of JACRMD010000112.1, forward strand.
CTGGCCACGGCGCCGTTCGGCTTCCAGCTGCGCGAGCAGGTGGTGCTCGGCTGGGCGGGCCTGCGCGGCGCGGTCCCGGTCGTGCTCGCCACGTTCCCGGTCATCGAGGGCGTCGAGAACAGCGCCGAGTTCTTCGACATCGTCTTCTTCGCGGTGCTGCTCTCGACGGTGCTGCAGGGCACGACGTTCGAGCCGCTGGCCCGGCGCCTGCACGTGACCACCGACGAGCCGGCGCTCCCGCGCCCGCTGGCCGAGGCGGGGACGATCCGCCGGCTGGGCGCCGAGGTGCTCGAGTTCCCGGTCGGCCCCGAGGACGCGGCCGTCGGCGTCCCGGTCCGCGACCTGGGCCTGCCGCGCGAGGCCGTCGTGAACGTCATCGTCCGCGAGGGCCAGGCGATCCCGCCGCGCGGCTCGACGCGCGTGGCCGCCGGCGACCGCCTCCACGTCCTCTACCGCGAGGAGGCCTCGCGCGAGGTCATGAACCTGCTGCGCAGCTGGCGGGCGGGGCCCGTCGGCCGCCGCCTGCGGCCGCCGCGGCGCGTGCGCGGCTCGGCGCCGGTGTTCACGGCCCGCCCGTGGCGCGCCGAGGACGGCGACCCGACCCGGCCCGAGCACGTCGCCGCCTGCGAGGTCGTCGACCACCTGCGCATCCGCCGCGACGCGCCGGGCTGCCTGGCGGTCCTCGACGACGGCCGCTACGCGCTGTGCGGCGAGGTGCTGGCCATGGGCGCGCGGCAGGCGCTGATGTCCTGGGCCACGCGGCGCATGCGCGCGGCGGGCCCCGAGGAGCGCGCCTGGCTGCGCACGGTCGTCGGCGCGCTGGCCGCCGACGCCCAGGAGGCCCCGCGGGCCTAGGCCCCGCCGGCCCTACGGCAGCAGGGCGGCGAGCACGTGCTCGGTGCCCTTGAGGTGCTCGGCCATCAGCCGCATCGCGGCCTCGTCGTCGCGCTCGCGGATGACCTGGAGCAGCCGCGCGTGCTGGGCGTTGGCGTGCTCGAGGACCTCGGGCGGGTGCGGGATGTAGCTGATGAGGTCGGTCATCGCGCCCTGGGCCTCGGTCATCGCCGTCACCAGCCGCGAGCTGCCGGTCGACTCGGCCAGGCCCATGTGGAAGCGGACGTCGGCGTGGCGGTAGCCGGCGAAGTCCTCGACGAGGTCGTCCATCGCGGCGACGAGCTCGTCCAGCGGCTGGAGGTCCTCGGCGGTGGCGCGCTCGGCGGCCAGCGTGGCCACGCCGAGCTCGATCGCCAGGCGCAGGTCGCACACGTCCTGCCAGGAGGCGACGAGCTCCGGGCTCGGCGGGTCCGCCGGCGGCGGGTTCTCGGCCACGAACGTGCCGCCGCCGCGACCGCGGACCGCGTGCAGGTGGCCGCTCTGCGACAGCGCGGTCAGCGCCTGGCGCAGGGTCGAGCGCGAGATGCCCAGCCGGGTGCACAGCTCGCGCTCGGCGGGCAGCCGCGAGCCGGGCTGCAGCAGCCCGAGCTTGATGGCGGTGCCCAGGCGCTCCAGCGTCTCCTCGAACGCCGTCTGCGAGTGGACCGGCGCGAAGACGGTCTCGAGGCTCGGCAGCTCGGCGTTCGTGCTCACAGCCGTTCGAACCCCCGCACCCGCTCCCAGTCGGTCACGACCGCATCGTAGGCCTCGACCTCCAGCCGCGCCATGTTCAGGTAGTGGTCGACGACCTCCTGCCCGAACGCGGTGCGCGCCACGTCGCTCTCGCCGAAGAGGTCGCGGGCGTGGCGCAGCGTGGTCGGCACGTGCGGGCGCTGCTGGGCGACGTAGGCGTTGCCCTCCAGCGCCGGCTCGAGCTCGAGCCCCTGCTCGACGCCGTGCAGGCCGCCGGCGATGAGCGCCGACAGCGCCAGGTACGGGTTGAGGTCGCCGCCGCCGACGCGGCACTCGATCCGGCGGCCGGGGCCGTGGCCGACGACGCGGAAGGCGCAGGTGCGGTTGTCGTGGCCCCACGCGACGGTGGTGGGCGCGAACGAGGCGGCCGCGTAGCGCTTGTAGGAGTTGATGTTCGGGGCGAGGAAGAGCGTGAGCTCGCGCAGCGTCGCCAGCTGGCCGGCCAGGAACGCCTCGAAGACCGCCTCGTCCTTGGCGAAGACGTTGTCGCCGCCCTCGGCCTCGGCGACCGAGAGGTGGATGTGGCACGAGTTGCCCTCGCGCTCGTCGTACTTGGCCATGAAGGTGATCGAGCAGCCCATCTCGGCCGCGATCTCCTTGGCGCCGTTCTTGTAGACGACGTGGCGGTCGGCGCTGGTCAGCGCGTCGGCGTAGTGGAAGTTGACCTCGTGCTGGCCGAAGTTGCACTCGCCCTTGGAGTCCTCGACGCGCATCCCGGCCCCGTGCATCGCGTTGCGGATGCGCCGGAGCAGGGGCTCGACGCGGGCGGTGCCGAGCATCGAGTAGTCCACGTTGTAGCGATTGGCGGGCGTGAGGTCGCGATAGCCCTTGTCCCAGGCCGCCTCGTAGGCGTCCTCGAAGATGATGAACTCGAGCTCGGTCCCCGCGTTGGCGATCCAGCCGCGCTCGGCCAGCCGGTCGAGCTGGCCGCGAAGGACCTGCCGCGGCGACGGCGCCACGTCGCGGCCGTCCTCCCAGCGCAGGTCGCAGAGGACCATCGCCGTGCCCTCCTGCCAGGGGACCGGGGCCAGGGTGGCCAGGTCGGGCGCCATCACGAAGTCGCCGTAGCCGGTCTCCCACGAGGACATGGCATAGCCGTCCACGGTGGTCATGTCGACGTCGACGGCCAGCAGGTAGTTGCAGGCCTCGGCGCCGTGGGACACGACCTCGTCGAGGAAGTGCTCGGCGTGCATCCGCTTGCCCTGCAGGCGGCCCTGCATGTCGGTGAGGCACACCAGGACCGTGTCGATGCGACCGTCGGCGACCTCCCCCCGCAGCTCGTCCAGCGTCATGCGGCGGCACCGTACTCCCGTCGGCCGACGCGTCGCAAGGGCCTTGACCCGGGAGGGAGCCTCTGCGTAGGGTCGCGATTGGTCTGGACCAATGGTCGCCAAGCACGCCGCCATCGAGCAGGACCTCGCCGCCCGGATCGCCCGCGGCGAGCTGCGGCCGGGGCAGCGGCTGCCCGCCGAGCGGCGGCTGGCCGAGGAACACGGGGTCTCCCGGATGACCGTCCGCCAGGCGCTCGGCGCGCTCGCCGGCCGCGGCCTGATCGATTCGTCGCCGACCCCCGCGTCGCGCACGACCTCTCGCGGGTGGCGGGCTTCACCGAGGTGCTGCGCCGCCAGGGCCGCCACCCCGGCGCGCGGGTGCGCGCGGTGCGGCGCGTGGCGTCCCCGCCCGCGCCGCTGCGCGGGCCGGCCTGGCGTGTCCAGCGCGTGCGCACCGGCGACGGCGTGCCGCTCGCCCTCGAGGACTCCTGGATCCCGGCGGCACGCACGCCGGGCCTGGACGGCCACGACCTCGGGGGCTCGCTGTACGCGCTGCTGCGCGAGGCCTACGGGCTGGTGCCCGCCCGCGCGACCGAGGCGCTGGAGGCCGTCGCCGCGACGCCGGGCGAGGCGCGGCTGCTGCGCGTCGCGCCGGGCACGCCGCTGATGGCCGTCGAGCGGGTGGCCCGCACGGCGGACGGGGCGGTGGTGGAGGTGGCGCGCGACCGGTTCCGCGATGCGCGCTTCAGCGTCGAGGTCGGGGCGGAGGTGCTGGCCGATGGGTGAGCCCGCGGGCGAGCGCCTGGAGGAGGTCGTCGCCGCGCTGGAGGCGGTGCTCGGCCCGCTGTCCGAGGAGCCCACGCCGCTGAGCGGCGGCATCACGAACCACAACTTCCGCGCGCGCTTCGGCGACCAGGACGTCGTCCTGCGCGTGGCCGGCCGCGACACCGACCTGCTCGGCATCGACCGCGACGCGGAGCGGTCGGCGACCGCGGCGGCCGCCGGGCTGGGCATCGCGCCGCCGGTCGTGGCCTACATCCGCGAGCACGGCTGCCTCGTGACGCGCTTCGTCCCCGGCTCGCCGGTCGACGCCGAGGAGCTGCGCGAGCCGGCCTGCCTCGCCGCTGTGGCCCGGGCGCTGCGCCGCTTCCACGACGAGGGCCCCGACCTGCCGACGACCTTCGACGTCCCGGCGATCGCCCGCGCGTACCTGGCCACGGCGCGCGGCCGCGGCGGGACGATCCCCGGCGGCGCGCGCGAGGCCGTCGCCGTCGCCGACCGCATCAAGGCCGTGCTGCGCGGGCCCGAGCACGAGCCGGTCGCGTGCCACGACGACCTGCTGCCGGCCAACTTCATCCGCGACGGCGACGCCGTGTGGATCGTCGACTGGGAGTACGCCGGCATGGGCGACCGCTACTTCGACCTCGGCAACCTCTCGGTCAACAACGGCTTCGAGGAGGCCGACGACGCGCGGCTGCTCGACGCCTACTGGGGCGAGCCGCCGACACCGCGCCGGCTCGCCGCGCTGCGGCTCATGCGTGCGATGTCCGACGTGCGCGAGGCGCTGTGGGGCGTCGTGCAGGGCGCCGTCAGCGAGCTGGACTTCGACTTCGCCGGCTACGCGGACGACCACCTGCGCCGCCTGCGGGCGACCACCGCCGACCCCCGGTTCGAGGACTGGCTGCGCGATGCCGCGACCGCGTGAGGTCCCCGACCGCGCCCGCGTGGTCGTCATCGGCGGCGGGGTCGGCGGGACGTCGATCGCGTACCACCTCGCGCAGCTCGGCGAGCGCGACGTGGTCCTGGTGGACCGCAACGAGCTGACCTCGGGATCGACCTTCCACTCCGCGGGCCTGGTCGGCCAGCTGCGCTCGTCGGTCTCGCTGACGAAGATGATGATGTACTCGGTCGAGCTGTACCGGACGCTCGACTGTGGCTGGGTGGAGTGCGGTGGCATCCGGCTGGCGTGCACGAAGGAGCGCGAGGAGGAGGTCCACCGCCAGGTCGCGTGGGCGCGGACGTTCGGCCTGCCGCTGGAGCTCGTCGGCGCCGAGGAGGCGCGCGAGCTGTTCCCGCTGATGGTCACCGACGGCGTGCGTGTCGGCTCGCACCTGCCGACCGACGGCTACCTCGACCCGTCGCAGCTCACCTACGCGCTGGCCGAGGGCGCGCGCCAGGGCGGGGCGCGGATCTTCACCCACACCCGCGTGACCGGCATCGACGTCCGCGACGGCCGCGTCCGCGGGGTGCAGACCGAGCGGGGGCCGATCGAGGCCGAGGTGGTGGTCAACGCCGGCGGCATGTACGCGGCGGAGATCGGGCGGCTGGCCGGCGTGCGCGTGCCGATCGTGCCGATGGCCCACGAGTACCTCGTCACGCAGCCGTTCCGGGATCGCGAGGGCGGCCACCTCCCGACGCTGCGCGACCCCGACAACCTCATCTACTTCCGCGAGGAGGGGGGCGGCCTGGTGATGGGCGGCTACGAGCGCGAGTGCGCGCCGTGGTCGCTGGACGAGCACCTCGTCGACCGCATCCCGCCGGACTTCAACGGGATCCTGCTCGAGGAGGACTGGCCGCGCTTCGAGGAGATCGCCCAGCGCTCGAAGGTCCGCGTGCCGGTCATGGAGGACGTCAAGGTCACGCGCCTGATCAACGGGCCGGAGGCCTTCACGCCCGACAACGAGTTCTGCCTGGGCGAGACCGAGGTCGAGGGCTTCTTCGTCGCCGCGGGGTTCTGCGCGCACGGCCTGGCCGGCGCGGGCGGCATCGGCAAGGTGATGGCGGAGTGGATCCACGCGGGCGAGCCCCAGATGGACCTCTGGCACATGGACGTCCGCCGCTTCGGGCCGCAGTACCGGTCGCCCAGCTACACGCTCAAGCGCACCAGGGAGGTCTACGAGACCTACTACGACATCCGCTACCCGGGCGAGGAGCGCAACGCCGGGCGGCCGCTGAAGGTCTCCAGCGCCTACGCCTGGCACCGCGACCACGGCGCGGCGTTCGGCGAGAAGTCCGGGTGGGAGCGGGTCAACTGGTACGAGGCCAACGCCGCCGCCGGCGACGAGTCCCTGCGCCCGCGCGGCTGGGCCGGCATGCAGTGGTCGCCGGCGATCGGCGCCGAGCACCTCGCCACGCGCGAGGCGGCCGGGCTCTTCGACGAGTCGTCGTTCGCCAAGCTCGAGGTCGTCGGGCCGGGCGCCGCCGGCTTCCTGGAGTCCCTGTGCGACAACCGGGTGGCGCGCGAGGTGGGCCGCATCACCTACACCCAGATGCTGAACTCGCGCGGCGGCATCGAGTGCGACTTCACCGTCACGCGGCTGGCCGAGGACGCGTTCCAGATCGTCACCGGCACCGCCTTCGGCCAGCACGACGCGGCGTGGATCCGGCGCCACGCGCCGCGCGACGGCTCCGTGCGGGTCCTCGACACGACCTCGCGCTGGGCGACGTTCGCGCTGTGGGGCCCGCGCGCCCGCGCCGTGCTCGCGCCGCTGACGCCCGACCCGCTCGACTTCCCCTACATGACGATGCGCGAGGTCGTGGTCGGCGACGTGCCGGTCCGGGCCCTGCGCGTCACGTTCGTGGGCGAGCACGGCTGGGAGCTCAGCTGCCCGGCCGAGTACGGCGCCGGGCTGTGGCGCGCCCTGTGGGAGTCCGGTGCACCGCACGGGCTCGTCGCCGGCGGCTACCGGGCGATCGACTCGCTGCGGCTCGAGAAGGGCTACCGCGTGTGGGCGGCCGACATCACGCCCGACGAGACGCCCCACGAGGCCGGGCTGTCGTTCTGCGTGCGCGACGACAAGGACTTCCTCGGCGCCGCCGCCCTGCGCGAGCGCGAGGTCGAGCGCCGGCTGGCGTGCCTCGTGCTGGAGGATCCCCGCCCGGTCTGCCTGGGCAACGAGCCGGCGCGGATCGGGG
>JACRMD010000112.1:12429-15521 GCA_016215085.1 Solirubrobacterales bacterium
GGCTACGGCTACTCCGTGGGGAAGTCCATCGCGTACGCCTACGTCCCGCCCGAGCACGCCGCGCCGGGCACCGCCGTGGCGGTCGACGTCTTCGGCCGCTGGGTGGAGGGCGAGGTCGCGCGCGAGCCGCTCTTCGACCCGGCGGGCGAGCGCGTGCGCGGATAGCGGGGCCGCGCCACCCCGGTCAGGTGGAGTCGGGAGCGGCTCCCGGGGGTAGAGTCGCCCCGCGGTGGACGCCGGAGGACAGGGACGCGAGAGGCTGGACGCGCGCGGCGCGATCCATGCGCTGTTCGCCGCCGGCGGCGACATGGGCGAGCTCATGGCACGCCTCGCATGGGACGGCTCGCCGCTGGGCGAGCCCGAGACGTGGCCCGAGAGCCTGCGCACCGCCGTGGGCATCTGCCTGGAGTCCCGGTTTCCCATGCTCGTCTGGTGGGGGCCGGAGCTGGCGATGCTCTACAACGACGCATACCGGCCGATCCTCGGCGCCTCCAAGCACCCGGCCGCCCTCGGGCGCCCCGGCGTCGAGACCTGGGGCGAGATCTGGGACGTCATCGGGCCGATGCTCGCCGGCGTGGTCGAGCGCGGCGAGGCGACCTGGTCCGAGGACCAGCTGCTGCTCATGGACCGCTACGGGTTCGAGGAGGAGACGTACTTCACGTTCTCCTACAGCCCGATCCGCGGTGAGACCGGCACCGTGGACGGGATCTTTACCGCCGTGTCGGAGACGACCGAGCAGGTCGTCGGCGCCCGGCGCCTGCGCTGCCTGCGGGCGCTGGCCGAGGTCCGCGGGTCGGCCATGTCGATCGCGGAGGCCGTCACGGCCTCGGTCGGCGTGCTCGAGGGCTTCGCCGCCGACGTCCCGTTCGCGATCGTGCACCTGGTCGACGAGACCGGCGCGATCCGTGAGGCCGGCGCCGCCGCGGGGCTGGCGCGCGTGCCGCCCGCCTCGGCCTGGCCGCTGCGGCAGGTCCACGAGTCGGGCGTCCCCGCCGAGGTCGACGCCTCGCCCGCCGCCGGCCAGCTGCGCGCCGGCCGCGCCGCGGACCGCGCGGTCGTGCTGCCGGTCGGCGACGGGGCCGGTGGAACCCCCGCGGTCATGGTGTGCGGCGTCTCCTCGCGCCGGCCGCTGGACCACGGCTACCGGGACTTCCTGCGGCTGGTCGCCGACGACCTGGGCACGAGCATCGCGGCGGCCGAGGCGCGCGAGCACGAGCGCCGCCGCGCGCAGGAGCTCGCCGAGCTCGACGCCGCCAAGACCACCTTCTTCAGCAACATCTCCCACGAGCTGCGCACGCCGCTGACGCTCCTGCTCGGCCCGCTCGAGGAGCTGCTCGGCGCCGCCGGCAGCCTCGACGCACAGCAGCGCGAGGCGCTGGAGGGCGCGCGGCGCAACGGCCTGCGGCTGCGGCGCCTGGTCGACGCGCTGCTGGACTTCTCGCGGCTGAGCGCGGGCCGGCTGCGCCCGACGTTCCGGGCCGTCGACCTCGCCGCCACGACCGGCATGCTGGCCGGCGCCTTCCGCTCGGCCGCCCAGATGGCCGGCCTGGAGCTCGACGTGCGCTGCCCGCCGCTGGGCCGCACGGCGTACGTCGACCCCGAGCACTGGGAGACCATCGTCCTCAACCTGCTCTCCAACGCGCTGAAGCACACGTGGGAGGGCGGCATCACCGTTGAGCTGCGCGAGCACGAGGACCGCGCCGAGCTGACCGTGCGCGACACGGGCACCGGCATCCCGGCCGAGGAGCTCCCGCACCTCTTCGAGCGCTTCCACCAGGTGCAGGGCGCCCGCGCGCGCAGCGTCGAGGGCGCGGGCATCGGCCTCGCGCTGGTCGACGAGCTCGTGCGCCTGCACGGCGGCACCGTGACGGTCGAGAGCGAGGTCGGCGCCGGCAGCACGTTCACGGTCTGCGTGCCGTTCGGCGAGGAGCATGCCGGGCAGGAGGCCGCCGGGCCGTTCTCGCCGGCGGCGGCCGAGGGCGTCGCCGCCGAGGCCGAGCGCTGGCAGCTCCCCGACGGCACCGCGAAGGACCCAGTGCCCGCCGAGGCGGCCGGCGTGCCGACCGTGCTGGTCGCCGACGACAGCGCCGACATGCGCGACTACTTCGTCCGGCTCCTGCGCGGCCACGTGCACGTGCGCGTCGTCCCCGACGGCGTCGCCGCGCTCGAGGAGATCCGCCGCGAGCCGCCGGACCTCGTGCTCACCGACGTCATGATGCCCCGGCTGGACGGCTACGGCCTGCTGCGCGCGCTGCGCGAGGACCCGGCCACGGCCCGGCTGCCGGTCATCATGGTCTCCGCGCGCGCGGGGGAGGAGAGCGCGGTCGAGGGCCTCGACGCGGGGGCCGACGACTACCTCGTCAAGCCCTTCACCCGGCTGGAGCTGCTGGCCCGCGTGCGGTCGACGCTGCAGACGAGCGCGCTGCGCGAGCGCGCCACGACACAGGCCGTGGAGCGCGGCGACCGGCTGCAGGCGCTGGTCGAGGCCGGCATGCGCGTCGACGCGCAGGTCCGCGAGGCCGAGGTGCTGCGGGCGGTCGTCCGCGAGGCGCGGGAGCTCTGCGGCGCCGCCCGCGTGACCGCCGAGGACGGCGCCGGCCTCGCCTCGGGCGAGGGCGACGCCGACGCCGACGGCGAGCGCCTGCGGCTCCCGCTCCCGAGCGAGGGCGTGCTCCAGGACGGCCAGCTGACGCTCGTGGCCGCCACGGGCGAGCACTTCGACGCCGAGGCCCGCGCGCTCGCGGCCCAGCTGGCGCTGCTGGCGGCCGGGGCGCTGTCGCGCGCGCGGCTTCACGCGCGCGAGCGCGCGACGGTCGAGGCGCTGCAGCGCAGCCTGCTGCCGCAGGAGCTGCCTTCGCCCCACGGGCTGCACCTCGCCGCCCGCTACCTGCCGGCCGGCGAGGACGCCGCGGTCGGCGGCGACTGGTACGACGTGGTCGAGCTGCCCCGCGAGCGGACGGCCATCGTCGTCGGCGACGTCGTCGGCCACGGCCTGCCGGCGGCGGCGACGATGAGCCACCTGCGCAACGTCCTGCGCGCCTACCTCGGCGAGGGGCTCTCGCCCGCCGACGCCGTCGCGCGCATGCACGCGC
>JACRMD010000076.1 GCA_016215085.1 Solirubrobacterales bacterium
CACGACGCCTACGACGGCGAGGCGCCGGGAGCGCTGATCGTCACCGGTGTGGGCGTCGTCAGCGGCCGCGAGGTGATGATCACGGCGGGGGACAGCTCGCTGAAGGGCGGCTCCTGGTACCCGCTGTCGACGAAGAAGATCGTCCGCGCGCAGGAGATCGCGCTGCGCAACCACCTGCCGGTGGTGAACCTCGTCGACTCCGGCGGTGCGTACCTGCCGCTGGGCGACGAGATCTACGCGCTCGGCGGGTACACCTACCGGGCCCAGTGCCTGATGAGTGGCAAGGGCATCCCTCAACTCGCGCTGGTGATGGGACCGTCCACCGCGGGCGGCGCGTACCTCCCCACGCTGTGCGACCAGTCGATCATCGTGCGGGGCACCGGGTTCGTCTTCCTCGGCGGCCCGCCGCTCGTCAAGGCGGCGACCGGCGAGGACGTCAGCGCCGACGAGCTGGGCGGCGCCGACATGCACACGACCGTGTCGGGCACCGCCGACTACGCGGTCGATACGGAGGAGGAGGGCCTCGAGCTCTGCCGCGAGATCGTCGGGACGTGGGCCCGCCCCACCAAGGCGCCGATCGACCGCCGCGATCCAGAGCCGCCCTACTACGACCCCGACGAGCTCTATGGGATCGTCCCGGACGACATCAAGAAGCAGTTCGACGTCCGCGAGGTCATCGCGCGCATGGTCGACGGCAGCCTGTTCACCGAGTTCAAGCCCAACTACGGCGACACGCTCGTGACCGGCTGGGCCTACCTACAGGGGATGAAGGTGGGGATCCTCGGCAACAACGGCATCCTCTTCAGCGAGGCGGCGAACAAGGCCACGCAGTTCATGCAGCTGTGCGACCGCGACGGCACGCCGCTCATCTTCCTGCACAACATCACCGGCTTCATGGTCGGCAAGGAGTACGAGCGCAACGGCATCACCAAGGACGGGGCCAAGATGCTGATGGTCCAGGCCAACGTCACGGTGCCGAAGCTCTCGGTCTACGTGCACGCGTCGCAGGGCGCCGGCAACTACGCGATGACCGGGCCCGCCTGGGACCCCCGGTTCCTCTTCGCCTGGCCGAACTCGCGCTCTTCGATCATGGGCGCCGAGCAGGCGGTCAAGACGCTCAGCGAGGTGCGGGTCGCCAACCTCAAGCGCGAGCAGCAGCGGGACCCGACGCCCGAGGAGCTCGAACGCATCCGGGACGAGGTGGGCGAGTACTACGAGCGCACGTCGCACCCGTACCACCTCACGTCCGAGCTCCGCGACGACGGGCTCATCGACCCAGTTGACACGCGCAACACGCTCGCGATGGCCCTTTCGGCATCGCTCAACGCCCCGATCGAGCGCACGCCCGGCGGCGTCCTGCGCATCTGACCCCGATCCCCTGGAGGGACCGCATGGCTGACGAGATCCTCTACGAGGTGCGCGACGGCGTCGCGTGGCTCACGATCAACCGCCCCGAAGCGCGCAACGCCCTCAACAAGGCGGCGCGGGACGCGTTCCGCGAGGCCGCCGAGTCGTTCGTCGCCGATGCGGAGGCCTCGGTGCTCGTCGTCACCGGGGCGGGCGACAAGGCGTTCTGCGCCGGTGCGGACCTCAAGGAGATGGCGGACACCGCGATGAAGATCCCGCCCCGGGACCTCTTCCTCGACTTCGTCCGCGACCTCGACACCGACAAGCCTACGATCGCCGCGGTCAACGGCCACGCCTTCGCGGGCGGCTTCCGCATCGCGCAGATGGTCGACCTCGTCGTGTCGGCCGACCATGCGACGTACGCGATCAGCGAGCCGAAGGTGGGGCGTGGCGCTCCCTGGGCCTCGCCGCTGGGCTGGATCGTCGGTCCGCGCATCGCGCTCGAGCTCCTCACCACGGCGCAGCCCCTCAGCGCGCAGCGCATGTACGACCTGGGCTTCGTCAACCGCGTCGTGCCCTACGACCAGCTCGTGGACGAGGCGGACAAGCTGGCCCGCGCCATCGCCGACAACGCGCCGCTGTCGGTGCGCGCCGGCAAGAAGATGGTCTACCAGTCGGCCGATCTGGGCATCCAGGAGGGCTTCGATCGCGCGGTTGAGCTGTGGGAGCACGTGTACCTCAGCGAGGACGGCCAAGAGGGACCGCGGGCGTTCCGCGAGAAGCGCAGGCCGGTCTGGAAGGGACGCTGATCGCCATGAGCCCGATCGACGTCGATCCCCGGCACGACCTCGTCCACGTGCCCGACCCCGAGCGGGAGCGGTGGCGCGAGAGCTACTACTTCCAGTTCGTGGACTTCAAGCACGGCCTCGGCGGCTACCACGGACCGGGCTACCGTCCGCGCAAGGGCTACACCGGCGTGCTGCACGTGCTCTGGGGCACCGAGCAGGGCACGCTCGTCGCGACCGAGAAGGGCACCTACAGCGAGCACACCGCCGTGCACCCGGTCGGCGGCTTCACCTGGGAGATCGTGGAGCCGCTGAAGATCTGGCGCATCCTCTTCGACGGGCGGCTCAACGTCGGAGGCGCCGATCCGGCAGTGCCGGTGGAGGCGGTCGTCGGGGTCGCCGACGGGCCGGGGGAGACGGTCGACGTCTCCTACGACCTCGTCTTCGAGCGCGACAAGCCGGCCTACATCTACGACGAGAACCCCGAGTGGGACGGGCTCTTCGACGGCCACATCGACGAGGTCGGCACGGTCAAGGGAACGCTGCGCGTCGGCGATCGCCGCTACGACATCGACGGGCGCGGCAGCAAGGACCACTCGTGGGGGGCCCGCGACTGGAGCAAGCCCCAGGGCTGGCGCTGGGTCGACCTGCTCTTCGAGGAGGGCCCGGAGGCCACGATCTGGCGCGCGACCTTCGACGGCACGACCTGGCTCGACGACGGCGCCATCTACGTCGACGGGCAGACCGCCGAGAAGGTGACCTCGTTCGCGGAGTCGGTGACCTTCGTTGACCGCCCGCGCGCCGATCGCCCGGCGAGCTGGGAGTTCGAGATCGTCTCGGCAAACCACCGGCTGCGGGGACGCGGCGAGATGATCGCGGTGACGCCGCTGCTGTTCCCGTTCCGCACGCGCGAGGGCACGCGGGGGATGATGTGGAACGACCGGACCGTGTTCCTCTGCAAGCTCGAGGACGGGCGGGTCGGCTACGGGAGCGCCGAGTTCCAGTTCCACGAGCCGCAGGACGGAAGCCGGGCGCCCCGGCCGCTGCTTGCAGAGCGCCGGCCGGGCTGATCGTCGAGGCCGCCTTCAGATGATGGTCCGGCCGCCGTCGACCACGAGCGCTTCGCCGGTGATGTACGACGCGGCGTCGCCGGCGAGGAACAGGACCGCGGCGGCCAGCTCCTCGACCTCGCCCAGGCGCCCGACCGGGATGCGCGGAACCTGGTCGGCCTCGGCGCGGTCGGCGACGTAGTCCGCCGTCATCTCGGTGGCGAAGAGGCCGGGCACCACCGCGTTGACGCGGATCCGCCGCCTGCCGGTCCACTGCTGGGCCAGGTCGCGGGTGAGCGCGAGCAGCCCGCCCTTGCTCGATGCGTAGGCGGCGTGCGGTAGCCCGAGCGAGTGGATCGCGGTAATGCTCGAGACGTTCACGATCGACCCACCGTCCGACATGGCCCGGGCGGCGGCCTGGGCCATCCAGTAGCTGCCGAGCAGGTTGACGTCGATCACTGCCCTGAAGTCCTCGGGGGACTCGCGGAGGGCGGGGATCGCGGTGGCCACGCCGGCGTTGTTGACCAGGATGTCGGCGCGGCCGAGCCGTTCGACCGTCGCATCGGCGAGCGCCTGGCAGGCCTCGGGATCGGCGATGTCCGTGCCGACGGCGATGGCACGCCGGCCGGCACGCTCGACGAGCTCGCGGGTCGCGTCGAGCCGGTCGACGCGCCGCGCGCCGAGCGCGACGTCGGCGCCGGCCTCGGCCAGCGCACGGGCGATCCCCACGCCGAATCCGGACGAGGCGCCGGTCACGATGGCGACCTTCCCGTCGAGGCGGAACCTGTCGAGGATCGGCACGGTCGCAGCGTACGGCGCCCGGCGCTGTCGGGAACGACAACGTGGGGCCTCCCGGAAGATCGGGGTCCTTGCGTCCATAGTCGACCAAACGTATGGTCGACGCTGCCCGACGTCGTCTACCCAGGAGACCCAATGATCGACCTCGCCCCTGACCCCGCTGTCGAGGTGCTCCGCGTGCGTGTGGAGGACTTCGTGCGCGACGTGGTCATCCCGAGCGAGCCGCGCGATCGGGGCGTGCACGGGCTCGACGACGGACTGCGGGCCGAGCTCCAGGACCGGGCGCGCGAGGCGGGGATCTTCGCGCCGCACATCGCCGAGGAGTACGGGGGCCTCGGGCTCGACCATCGCGGGCAGGCGGTGCTGTTCGAGGAGGCGGGCTACAGCCTGCTCGGGCCGCAGGCGCTGAACTGCGCAGCGCCCGACGAGGGCAACATGAACCTGCTGGCCCGTGTCGGCAACGAGGAGCACCGGGAGCGGTACCTGCGCCCGCTGGCGGCCGGGGAGGTCCGCTCGTGCTTCGCCATGACCGAGCCTGCACCCGGCGCGGGCTCGGACCCCAACATGCTGCGCACCGAGGCGCGGCGCGTGGACGGGGGCTGGGCGATCGACGGCCGCAAGTGGTTCATCACCGGCGCGGAGGGCGCGGCCTTCGCCATCTGCATGGCGCGGACCGGCGAGTCCATCGAGGGTGGCCGCGGCGCGACGATGTTCCTCGTAGACGCCGACAACCCCGGCATGCGGATCGAGCGGATCATCGACGCGGTCGATCGCAGCTTTCCCGGCGGCCACGCCGAGATGGTGTTCGAGGACTGCCGCGTGACGGACGCCGACATCCTCGGCGAGGCGGGTGAGGGGTTCCGCTACGCGCAGGTCCGCCTGGCGCCCGCCCGTCTGACGCACTGCATGCGCTGGCTGGGCATCGCCCGCCGCGCGCACGACATCGCGCTGGACCGGGCCCAGGAGCGGGAGGCGTTCGGCGCGCGCCTCGGCGAGCTCGGCATGGTGCAGCAGCTCCTGGCCGACTCCGTGCTCGACATCGACGCCAGCCGCCTGCTCATCTGGCGCTGCGCCTGGGCGCTCGACAACGGCGCGCGCGGCACGCATGAGTCATCGGTCGCCAAGGCCTTCGTGGCCGAGGCCGTCAACCGGGTGCTCGACCGCTCCGTGCAGATCTGCGGCAGCGTCGGCGTCTCGGGTGACGCGCCGCTGGGGCGGTACATCACCGAGGTGCGGCCCTTCCGCATCTACGACGGCCCCACCGAGACGCACAAGTGGTCGATCGCCCGGCGAGCCCTCCGAAACCGAGCGCGCACGCGCGAGCACGCCTGACGGCCACCGCCCGGGTGGTCGGCTGCACCCCTCTCCGAGCCCGTCCGTCGGCTGATCTCAGCCTCGGAACAGCACCCGGGGCTTCGACAGGCGCATGGGCGTCCCGCGAGTGGCCCGTGCGAAGGCCCGGCGCGACCGCCGATGCTCGTACGATGGCACTGTGAAGCGACGGTGAGTGCACCGTACGCTGGTCTCGAAAACCGTTGTGCGCGCAAGCGTACCGAGGGTTCGAATCCCTCCCCCTCCGCCTTCATCACGCTCTGCCGATCAGCCGGTCGAGCCGCTCAGCGTGGCGACGCTCTGCGGCGGCAGCGTCACCGTCGCCGCATCGCCAGTCACCGGAACGGCGGGCCCCGGCGCCCAGTTCTCCGAGGCGCTGGTCCTCGTCTGCGCGAGCTCCGGGACGCCGGCGAGGTCGGCTGCGGTGACGGTCGTCGTCGCCGGCGACGTCTCGGGGTTGATGAGCACCACGGTCCGGTCCCGCCCGCGGAAGAAGGTCGTCACCTTCACGACCGGGTTGCTCGACGTGGATGACACGCGAACGGCACCCGGCGCGACGTAGCGGGAGTACTGGCCGAAGAGGTAGAACACCTTCGTCCGCGTGAACCCGCGATAGGTCGTGTCGTCGTGCTGGAGGTCGAGGAGCGCGAACCGCTCGCCGAGCCCTGCACCGATGTACCCCCACATGTAGTCGATCGCCGCGACGTCGTACGTCGCCAGCAGCTCGTGCATGAGCAGGGCCCAGTCCAGCGGCGTGGGCGCCGGCGCCCCCGACGGGCGCATGGACGGCATCGCGCCAAGTGAGAACTCGGTCATCCACAGCGGCAGGTCGTACGTGTCGGCGAGCTTCCGCAGCTCCGCCACCTTGACCAGGGGCTCGTCGTAGAGGTGGGTGGCGAGCGCGCCGACGTACCGCCGGGCCGCCGGGTCGGCGAGGACCACCGCCGCCTTGGCCGCGGCGGCGGAGGCCCGCACGTCATCGGGGAGGACGATCGGGACGAGCAACCCCTCGGCCTCCATGCGCGGTCCGAGGTGCTTGATGACGTCCCTGATGAAGGCACCGCTCATGGTGTTCCGCGTGAAGGACGGCTCGTTCGCGATGGCCACGTACTGCAGCGGCGTCCCGTCGTCGCGGAATCGGCGGACCTGGGCGAGCAGCCATTCGGCGTACTCGGCGGCGTCGTCCGTCCCGACGGCGACCCCCATCCACGGCTCGCGGTTGAGCGGCGACGTCCAGGCCGTCGTCACGCCCTGCGCCCGTGCGCCTATGACCTGCGCGGCGTGGTCGTCCAGGCGCCGACCGGAGAAGTCCAACCGGGTGGCGTCGGTCACGAGGGGATCGTCGTTGTCGTTGGCGATCTCGATGCCGATCTTCGGTGGGCCCACCGTCGTCTCCGGCTGTACCGGCCGGATGCGCGTGAGCCGCAGCTCCCCGTAGAGCGCTTGCAGGATGTCCTCGCGCTGGGGCCCGGTGACGACCGGCGGCGCGCCGTGCGCGTCGAAGACGTGCGGGTCGTCGAACACCCGGGACGACGTGCCGAACCCGTCGATGGTCTGGTGGACCGTGCCCTTCGGAGGCGGCGCCGGCGCGGGATCGGATGGCGGTGTCTGACCTTCGCCGCCCGGGGCCGGAGGCTGACCCGGGGGTCCGCTGCCGGGAGCAGTCCCCGCGCCGCCGGGAGGGACCGCCGGCGTACCGCCGCCGCGCGCGATGACGCCCAGCCGGCGCCGCCCGTCGGCACACGCCGCACGACGGCCGTTCACCCACCCGCACATGACGACGCGATAGCTCCGCGGCGGCAGGTTCCTCGGCAGCACCACGTCGACGCGCACCTTGGCGCGGCCGTGCGCGCGCAGCGCGCGGAGCGCCTTGCGGCCGACGGTCCGCCCGCGCTTGGGCGTTCCCTTGCCGCGCAGGAGGACCTTCACCTGCACGGCGCGGGTGACCGACGAGCGGTTGACCGCGACCGCCGTGAGCCGGACGCGGCCGCCCCGCGTGTCGCCGGCAGCCGCCAGGGTCAGCGTCACGGCCACGAGGCCGCAGCACAGCCCGACGCCGAGGAAGAAGGCCCGCCACCTCCACGATCGCCGCGACAGGGGCAGCCAGGACACGGGTGGATGGTAGTCCGGGCACTGGAGTGCGAGGGGCGGGAAAAGGACGAATCGCTCCCGCGCGCCCCGCCGGGGCCGTAGAGTCGGCAGGCGAATCGGGCGGATGTGAGCAAGGACGTGACGACCAACCGACGGTGGAAGGCGGCTGCTGCCGCGACGATGGCGGTGGCTGCCGCGGCCGTGTTGCCGGCGGCGAACGCCGGCGCGCAGCAGGAGCAGCGCATCTTCAGCGCCGCGGGAAGCGGCCTGGCCGGCAGCACCGGCACGGGCGCGCTCGCGACGCTCGGGGCGATCAACTACCCGCGCGGGCTCACCGCGCTGCCCGACGGCGGGTTCCTCGTGACCGAGGCATACGGGCACCGGATCCGGCGGATCACGCCCGACGGTCGCATCCTCGCGTTCGCCGGCACGGGCACGTCGGGCTTCTCCGGTGATGGAGGCCTTGCCACCAAGGCGAAGCTGAAGATGCCCCACGGCACCGTGGCGCTGCCCGACGGCAGCGTCCTGATTGCCGACACCAACAACTTCCGGGTGCGCCGCGTGACGCCCGGCGGCATCATCTCGACGGTGGCTGGAACCGGTGTGCGCGCGTTCCTGGGGGACGGGGGGCCGGCGACCGCGGCGCGCATCAGCGCGCCGCGCGGCATCGGCCTGGCGCCGGATGGCGGCTACCTGATCGCCGACAGCGACAACAACCGCATTCGCCGCGTGACCCCCGCGGGCACGATCACGACGATCGCCGGGACCGGCCTGGCGGGGTTCTCCGGCGACGGTGGCCCCGCGACGGCCGCGGCGCTGAACGCCCCCTACGGCGTGTCGGCCCTCCCTGACGGCACGATCTTCATCGCGGACCAGGGCAACCACCGCATCCGGCGGATCGCGCCGGACGGGACCATCTCGACCGTCGCAGGCGTGGGCACGCCAGGCGCGCTCGGCGACGGCGGTCCCGCGACCGCGGCGCAGCTCAACGCGCCGCACGCCGTCGAGGCGCTGCCCGACGGCCGGCTCCTGATCGCCGACACGGCGAACCACCGGGTCCGGCAGGTCACCCCGGACGGCATCATCACCACCATCGCGGGCACCGGGGTCCTCGGCTTCTCCGGTGAGGCGGGATCGCCGCTCGACGCCGCCCTGTTCTACCCCAAGGCTTTGCTCTCGCTCGGCTCAGGCGTCCTGGTCGCCGATGCGGACAACAACCGCGTGCGGTTCATCGGGCCCTCGCCCTGGCCCACGCCGGCGATCGGCTCCGGGGTCGTCTTCGTCGACGGCGCCGCGACCTACACGCGGAGCCGCGACGTCAGCGTCGGCACCGTGGCGGACGGCGTCACCAGCGTGCGCCTGTCCAACAGCCCCGCGGTCATCAACGGCGTGCTCTCGGCCGGCGCCACCTACCCCGCCGGCGGCCCCGTCGCCTGGAACCTGGCCGATGCGGCCGCGGGCGGTACGACGACCGAGGGGTCGCGACTCGTCTACGCCCAGTGGCAGAGCCCGTCGGGAACGTGGTCGCCGGTCACCATGGACTCCATCGTGCTCGACACCGTCGCCCCGACCACCACCGCGCCGGCGCCGACCATCGCCGCCGGCACGAACATCAGTGCGACGGCCGTCCCGGTCCGGTACGACTGGACCGGCGCGGACGCGACGAGCGGCGTGGCGGGCTACGACGTCGAGGTCAGCAGGGACGGCGGCGCGCCCGCGATCGTGGCCGTCGCCGCCGCGACATCGACGCAGTGGCTCACGCCGGGAGCCCAGTACGTCGTCGGCGCCCGGGGCCGCGACCGCGCCGGCAACATCGGTGAGCAGACGCTGTCGGAGCCGCTGAGGCTGGACCTCACGCAGGAGTCCAGTCCCGCGATCAGCTACGAGGGGGCGTGGACGACCAGCACGTCGTCGAGTGCTTCGGGCGGAGCGATCCGGACGACGACCGACGTCGCCGGGGCGGCCACCTTCAGCTTCACCGGGCGGACACTCGCCTGGGTCGTGCAGATGGGAACCGCCAACGGCACGGCGACGATCGACCTCGATGGGGTGGCGGTCACCACCGTCAACCTGCGCGCGTCGTCGACGATCAGCCGCCGCATGGTGTACGTGGCCCGCTGGCCGTCCGAAGGGCCTCACACGATCAAGGTCAAGAACGTCACCGCCGGCAAGCGGATGACGCTCGACGCGTTCGTCGTTGGGAGCTGATCGTCGAGGGGCGGGCGACCTGCCGGTGCGGCGACGCCGCGACGTGGCGATGCGGGTGCTCGTCGTCGCGCTGGTGTGGAGCGCCGCCTTGGCGCTGGCCACCTACCTGGTGCCCGCCTGGCGTTTCGGCCGCGGCCTTCTCCTGCTCACCACCGCGTCCTGGGGGGTGCTGGCCGCCGCGTTCCGGCTGGTCCTGGCGCGGTGGGTGCGCCGCCGCGTCCGCTCGCTGGCCCTGGTGATCGGGACGCCGGATGCGGTGGAGCGCGTGTGCCGGAAGCTCTCG
>JACRMD010000077.1 GCA_016215085.1 Solirubrobacterales bacterium
ATCGCTCCGCCGCGCCGGCCCCGCGCCGGCCGGCTGCACCCGCACCGCGACGGCCTTGAGCTCCGGCTGCTTGGACACCGGGTCCACCGCGTCCGCGGTCAGCGCGTTGAGCTGCCCCGCCCCGGCCGGCGCGTGCAGGGCCCCGAAGTGGAACGGCGCGAACGCGACGCCGCGTGGCAGCGACGGGTCGAGCGCGGCGCGCAGCACGACCTCGCCGCGGCGCGAGACCACGCGGACGCGGTCGCCGTCGGCCACCTCGGGCACGTCAGCAGGGTGGATGGCGAGCACGGGCTCGCGAGCGGAGGCGAGCAAGGCCTTGGACTTGCCCGTGCGGCTCATCGTGTGCCACTGGTCGGCGAGGCGGCCCGAGGTGAGCACGAGCGGGTGGTCCTCCCCCACCGGGTCGGCGAGGCCGGCGTGCGGCGTGGGCGCGAAGCGGGCGCGGCCGTCTCCGGTCGCCACGCGCCCGTTCGCGTACAACCTGGTCGTGCCCTCGTCGCCCGGCACCGCGGGCGCCGGCCACTGCACCGAGCCCTCGCGGCGCAGCCGCTCGTGCGAGAGGCCCGACACGTCGCACGGCCGCCCCGCGGTCAGCGCCGCGTACTCGTCGTAGACCTCGGCCGGCGAGGACCACGCGAATGCCGGGCCCTGGCCCAGCGCGCGTCCCAGCCCGGCATAGATCGCCCAGTCGGGCCGCGCCTCGCCGGGCGGGTCGAGCAGCTTGCGGACGAGCCCGACGCGCCGCTCCGAGCTCGTCATGGTGCCCTCCTTCTCCGGCCACGCCGCGGCCGGCAGCACGGCGTGGGCGAGCGCCGAGGTCTCCGTCGGGTGGTGGCAGTCCTGCACCACCAGCAGCTCCGCGCGCTCCAGCGCCGCGCGCACCCGGCCGCCGTCGGGCAGCGACACCACCGGGTTGGTCGCCGCGACGAGCACCGCGCGCACGCGGCCGTCCTCCAGCGCCTCCACCAGCTCGGTCGCCGTCAGCCCCGGCGTCGCGGGCAGCGACGGCACGCCCCACGCCCGCGCGACCTCCGCGCGGGCGGCGTCGTCGTCCACCCGCCGGTAGCCGGGCAGCAGGTGCGCGAGGCCGCCGACCTCGCGCCCGCCCATCGCGTTGGGCTGGCCGGTCAGCGACAGCGGGCCGCAGCCGGGCCGGCCGAGGTTGCCGGTCGCCAGGCAGAGGTTGATGAGCGCGCGGTTCTTCAGCGTCCCGACCGTCGACTGGTTGGCGCCCATCGACCACAGCGCCATCGCCGCCCCCGCGCCGGCGAACAGCTCGGCGGCGCGCACGATGTCGGCCGCCGGGACGCCGCAGGCCTCCGCGGCGCGCGCCGGCGTCCAGGCGCGCGCCACCTCGAGCGCGGCCTCGAACCCGCTCGTGTGCCGCGCGATGAACGGCTCGTCGAGCAGCCCGTCGGCGGCGATCACGTGCAGCATCGCGTTCAGCAGCGGCAGGTCGGTGCCCGGGCGCACCGGGAGGTGCAGGTCCGCGGCCTCCGCGGTCGGCGTGCGCCGCGGGTCGGCGACGACGACCGTCGCGCCCTCGGCCTGCCGGTCGCGGATGCGCCCCCAGACGATCGGGTGGCAGGCCGCGGCGTTGGACCCGAGCAGCAGCAGGCAGTCGGCCAGCGCGAGGTCGGCGTAGGCGGGCGGCGGGCCGTCGGCCCCGAAGGCGCCCGTGTAGCCCGCGACCGCCGAGCACATGCACAGGCGCGAGTTCGAGTCCACGTTGTTGGTGCCGAGCACCGCCCGCGCGAGCTTGGTCGCCGCGTAGTAGTCTTCGGTGAGCAGCTGGCCCGAGCCGTAGAAGGCGACCGCCCCGGGCCCGTGCGCCGCCACGATCCGCCGCAGCTCGCCGGCGACGTGGCCGAGCGCGTCGTCCCACGAGGCCTCCGTGAACGGCACGTCGGCGCCGCCCCGCAGCAGCGGCGACGTGGCGCGGTCCGCGGCGTGCACCGCGGACCCGAGCTCGGCCGGCTTGCGGCACGTCCGGCCCCGGTTGACGGGGTGGCGCGGGTCCCCGGCGACCCGCGTCACGCGGCCGCCCTCGACCTCGACCGACAGCCCGCAGCCGGTCCCGCAGTAGGGGCAGAGGGTCGGCGTCGCGGGCGGCACGCCGGCCACTCTGGGGGCCGCCGGTTACGCGGAGGGGGCGGGTCTGTTTCCGCTGTGTTTCCGCGCCGGGGCGGTTCGACATCGCGGAGGTCGAGCTTCGACCGCCGGGCGGATGTGGGCGCGCCGGCGGCCACCTACCGTGACCGGCTGCATGGGTCCACGCGATGCGTACGTGCTGCGCACCGTCGAGGAACGGGGGGTCCGGTTCGTCCGCCTCTGGTTCGTCGACGTGCTCGGCTTCCTGAAGTCCCTGGCGGTGCCGGTCTCCGAGCTGGAGGCCGCGCTCGAGGACGGCGTCGGCCTCGACGGCTCCGCGCTGGAGGGCGCCGCGCGCACCCGCGAGCGCGACGTCATCGCCGTCCCCGACCCCTCCACGTTCGGGCTGCTGCCGTGGCGCGACGGCGACGTCGGCCGCATGCTCTGCGCGATCCACCAGCCCAGCGGCGTGCCGTTCCACGCCGACTCGCGCGCGGTCCTCACCCGCGTGCTCGGCACCGCCGCCGACCTCGGCTGGACCGCCCAGGTCGGCGCCGAGCTCGAGTTCTTCCTCTTCGCCGACGAGCAGGACGCCACCACGCCCCGGCCGCTGGACGAGGGCGCGTACTTCGACCTGACGCCGCTGGACGAGGGCAGCGACTTCCGCCGCCGCACGATCAGCCACCTCGAGCAGCTCGGCATCCCCGTCAAGGCCAGCCACCACGAGGTCGGCCCGAGCCAGCACGAGATCCAGCTCGCCCACACCGACGCGCTGTCGATGGCCGACGCGGTGACGACGTTCCGCATGGCCGTCAAGGAGGTGGCGAGCGAGCTGGGGGTCTTCGCGACGTTCATGCCCAAGCCGCTGCAGGACCACGCCGGCAGCGGCATGCACCTCCACCTCTCGCTCTTCGACGGCGACCGCAACGCCTTCCACGACCCCGACCCCGAGCAGCCGCTCTCCCCGCTGGGCCGCCACTTCCTCGCCGGCGTCCTCGCCCACGCCGGCGAGCTGACGCTGCTGACCAACCAGTGGGTCAACTCCTACAAGCGGCTGACGGCGGGCTTCGAGGCCCCCAGCCACGTGCTGTGGACGCGCACCGGCGGCGCCGGCCTCGTGCGCGTGCCCGCCAGCCGGCCGACGCGCGAGAGCGCCGCGCGGATCGAGCTGCGCTCCCCCGACCCGAGCGCCAACCCCTACCTGTCGCTGGCGCTCGTGCTCGCCGCGGGCCTGCGCGGCATCGAGCGCGGCTACCAGCTCGGCCCCGAGGAGGAGCAGGGCACGCGGCTGCCCGCCGACCTGCGCGAGGCCACCGACCTCTTCGAGGAGTCCGAGCTCGCGCGCGAGACGCTGGGCGACGCGCTGGTCGACCTCGTCGTCGCCAACAAGCGCACGGAATGGGACGCCTACATGTCGACCGTCAGCGAGTGGGAGCTGCGGCGCTTCCTGCGCCTCCTCTAGATGGGCGAGGCCTGGATCTACGTCGAGTCCGACGGCGTCGCGGAGGCGGCGACGGACCTCGCGCGCGTGCTCGCCGAGCTCGGCTTCGCGCCGCGCCGCGTCACGGCCAACGGCTCGCTGCGCCCCGACGAGCGCGACGGCGGCGGGCCCGCGCGGCTGCCCGAGCTCGCGCTCGTCCTCGGCGACCTCGGGCTCTGCGCGCGCCTGGAGGGCGACGAGGACCTCGGCGACGTGCCGGTCGTCGTGGCCGTCGACGGCGACGAGCTCGACGGGCCGATACACGAGGGCCACGAGCTGATCGTCCTGCCGGCGCGGCCGGCCGAGCTGCGGGCGCGCATCGCCCGCGCGCGGCGGCGCGTCAACGGCGTCGAGAGCGACGACGTGGTGCGCGTCGGGACGCTCGAGGTCAACCTCGCGACCTACCAGGTGGCCGTCGACGGCCGGCCCGTGGACTTCACCTACATGGAGTACGAGCTGCTGAAGTTCCTGGTCACGCACCCCGGACGGGTGTTCAGCCGCGAGGCGCTGCTCTCGCGGGTGTGGGGCTTCGACTACTACGGGGGCGCGCGCACGGTCGACGTCCACGTCCGGCGCGTGCGGGCCAAGCTCGGCACCGAGCACGCCGGGCGGATCAAGACCGTGCGCAGCGTCGGCTACCGCTTCGAAGGAGGAGCGTCGAGATGAGCAGCGCGGTCCAGCCCGCGCGCGGCCTCGCCGGGTACGCCGGCTTCCGCGCGGTCATCAAGGCGGTCGGCACGGGCCCGCGCGGCTCGCGCGACCTGCGCTTCGAGGAGGCGCGCGACGCGATCGCCGCGCTGCTCGCCGGCGAGGTCAGCGGCCCGCAGGCGGGGGCCTTCCTGGTCGGGATGCGCGTCAAGGGCGAGACGGCCGAGGAGCTCGCCGGCGCCGCGCAGGCGCTGCGCGACCGCGCGCTGGCGCTGCACGACGATGCGGGCCCACCCGCCCCGCCGCTGGTCGTCAGCGCGGGCGCGTTCGACGGCGTCGCCGAGGCGCCGTCGCTCAGCCTTGCCGCCGCGGCGTGCGCGGTCGCGGCGGGCGTGCGGGTCGCCGTGGCGTGCGGCGGCCGGCTCGGGCCCAAGCACGGCGTCACGCCCGCCGACGTGCTCGGCGCGCTCGGCGGGCCGGCGCGGCCGCGGCCCGAGGACTCCGAGGCGATGCTCGCCCGCTGCGGCCTGGCCGTCGTCCACGCGGGCGAGGCGCTGCCGGGCTGGGACGCGCTGGCCGCCGTCCGTGACGAGGTCGGCCTGCGCGGGCCCGTGCACTCGGCCGAGAAGCTCGTCGACTGGTTCGGCGCGCGGCGCTTCGTCGTGGGCCACACGCACGGCGGCTTCGCGGCCAAGCTGCTCGGCGCGCTGGACCGGCTGGGCGCCGACCGCGCGGTCGCGCTGCGCGGCGTCGAGGGCTCCGACGTCCTGCGCCCCGGGCGCCCCGTGGCGGTCGGCACGGACGGCGCGCTCGAGCTGCCCGAGCGGCTGGGCCTGCACCTGCGCGGCGACCCCGACCCGGAGCTCGCCGCGGCGCTGACCCGCGCGGTGCTGGCCGGCGACGAGCACGGCGCCGCGCGCTGGGCGGTCGTGCTCAGCGCCGCGGTCCGCCTGGTGGCCGGCGGCGTCACGCCCGACCCCGCGACCGCCGTGGGACGCTGCGCCGCGGTGCTCGACGAGGGCCGTGCGACCGCCGTGCTCGACGGCCTGGTCGGCTGACCGACGCACGCCCGCAACAGACCCGAAACACGAGCGTGACGGCGCGGACACCGCCCGCCGGAAGGGTCCCGGCCATGAGCACCGTGACGAAGCCGGCCACGCGACGCGGCCGCTGGATCGAGCACTGGGACCCCGAGGACGAGCGGTTCTGGGAGACGACGGGCAGGCGCATCGCCCGGCGCAACCTCGCGTTCTCCATCTTCGCCGAGAACCTGGGGTTCAGCATCTGGGTCCTCTGGACGATCGTCGTCATCAACCTGGGCAACGTCGGGATCGCGCTGTCGATCTCGGAGATGTTCTGGCTGACGGCGGTGCCGAACCTCATCGGCTCGGCCCTGCGCATCCCCTACACCTTCGCCGTGCCGCGCTTCGGCGGCCGCGCGTGGACGACGTTCAGCGCCTCGCTGCTGCTCCTCCCCACCACGCTGCTGGCCGTCGTCGTGCCCAGCGGGTGGCTGGCGTCGCAGTCCCACGACACGCAGTTCTGGGTGCTGCTGGCCTGCGCGGCGACCGCCGGCGTCGGCGGCGGCAACTTCTCGTCGTCGATGGCCAACATCTCGTTCTTCTACCCCGAGTCGCGCAAGGGCTTCGCCCTCGGGCTCAACGCCGCGGGCGGCAACGTCGGCGTCGCGGTCGCCCAGCTGCTCGTGCCGCTGGTGATCATCGCCGGCGTCCCGGCCGCCGCGGTGAAGCTCCCGGTCCACGAGGTCCACCTGGCCTACGCCGGCCTGATGTGGATGCCCCTGATCGCCTTCGCCGCCTTCGGCGCGTGGCGGTGGATGGACAGCCTGAGCCAGGCCCGGTCCGACACCCGCTCGTACGTGTCGGCGCTGCGCGAGCCCCAGACCTGGGTGATGTCGCTGCTCTACATCGGGACCTTCGGCTCGTTCATCGGGTTCTCGTTCGCGCTGCCGCTGGTCATCAAGAACACGTTCCCGGAGTTCCTGGCCTCGCACCCGTTCATCGCCACGTACCTGGCCGGTCTCGGGTTCGCCGGCGCGCTGGTCGGCTCCGTCGCCCGGCCGTTCGGCGGCTGGCTGTCGGACCGCCTCGGCGGCGCGCGCGTGACGCTCGCCTGCTTCCTCGGGATGGGCGCGGCGACGCTGACCGCGATCGCCGGCGTCGAGCGCCACGGCTTCGCGCTGTTCTTCGCGAGCTACATGGTGGTCTTCCTCTTCGCCGGCATGGGCAACGGGTCGACCTACCGGATGATCCCGTCGATCTTCGCCGAGCTCGGGCGCCGCCGCGGCGGCGACGCCGTCGCCTACAAGCGCCGCGCGGCCGCCGTCATCGGCATCGCGGGCGCGGTCGGGGCGTTCGGCGGCTTCCTCATCCAGGTCGTGCTGCGCGAGGCGAGCCTCGGCGTCTCGGCGCTGATGAAGGCCGCGGAGTCGCCCGCCGAGAAGGCGGCGATCGCCCAGGCCAACGCCGACTGGTCGGTGCCGGCGCTCTGGGTCTTCCTCGTTGCCTACGTCGTCTTCGCCGCGATGACGTGGTTCTTCTACCTGCGCCGCAGCGTCGGCGTGGCTCGGGTCCCGAGCCTGGCGCACGCGTCGATCTAGGCGTAGGGTCGCCCCATGGCGGGCGGCATCACCCAGGAGGAGCTGCAGCTCGCGGCGCGCAACCACGGGATGCCGCTGGAGGCGCTGCGCCACGACCTGACGCCGCGCGGGCTGCACTACCTCCTCATCCACTACGACATCCCGGCCGTCGACGCCGCCGCGTTCCGCCTGGAGGTGCGCGGGCGCGTCGGCCGGGAGCTGTCGCTCTCGCTCGCCGACCTGCGGGAGCGCGAGCGCGTCGACGTCCCGGTCACGTTCGAGTGCGCCGGCAACGGCCGCGCCCAGCTCGACCCGCGGCCCGTCTCCCAGCCGTGGCTGGTCGAGGCGGTCGGCACCGCGATGTGGACCGGCACGCCGGTGCGCGCGGTGCTCGAGGAGGCCGGCCTGCTCGAGGACGCCGTCGACGTCGTCTTCGCCGGCGAGGACCGCGGCGTCGAGGGCGGCGTGCCCCAGCGCTACGAGCGCGCGCTGCCGGTCGCCGAGGCGCTGTCGGGCGAGCCGCTGCTCGCCTACGCGATGGGCGGCGAGCCGCTGCCGCCGCAGCACGGGTTCCCGCTGCGGCTCGTGGTGCCCGGCTGGTACGGCATGACCAACGTGAAGTGGTTGAGCGAGATCCGCGTGCTCGACCGCGCGTTCGACGGCTACCAGCACGCCCGCGCCTACCGGTTCATGCGCTCCGACGACGACCCCGGCGCGCCCGTCTCGCGCATGGAGCCGCGGTCGCTGATGGTGCCGCCGGGCGTACCGGACTTCATGACCCGCGAGCGCTTCGTGGCGCCCGGCCCGGTGCGGCTGGAGGGCCGCGCCTGGTCGGGCTGGGCGCCGGTGGAGGCCGTCGAGGTCCGCGCCGGCGACGGCCCGTGGGAGCCGGCGGCGCTCGAGCCCCCGCTCGGCCCCGCGGCGTGGCGGCGCTGGACCTTCGACTGGACGGCGACGCCCGGCACGCACGTGCTCGCCTGCCGCGCCCGCGACGCCACCGGCCGCGTGCAGCCCGACGACCCGCCGTGGAACGTCAAGGGCTACGCCAACAACGCGGTGCACCGGGTGACGGTGACCGTGCGCGACGCGTGACCACCGCCCTATCGCCTGACCGGGCTCGTATCGTCCATGGCGTGGCGACCGCCGAGCTGACCCCCACCACGCGCCCCGCCGACGAGCGCTCCGCCGGGCTCGTGCTCGTCGTCGCGATGGTCGCGGTCATGTGGGCCGTGGAGGTGGTCGACCTCGTCGCGGGCGACCTCGACGGCGCGGGCATCCGGCCGCGCGACCCCGAGGGGCTGGTGGGCATCGCGACGGCGCCGTTCCTGCACGCGGGCTTCGCCCACCTCATCGGCAACACGGTGCCCTTCCTCGTGCTGGGCGCGGTCATCGCCCTCGGCGGCCTGGTGCGCGTGGCGGCGGTGACGGCGATCGTCGCGCTCGTCGGCGGCCTCGGCACGTGGTTCGTCGCCCCCGAGAACACCGTCCACATCGGCGCCAGCGGGGTCGTCTTCGGCTTCGCGGCCTACCTCATGGCGCGCTGGGTCTACAGCCGCCGTGCGCTGCACCTGCTCACCGGGGTGCTCGTCCTCGCCGTCTACGGGACGACGCTGCTGTTCGGCCTCGTGCCGAAGCCGGGCGTCTCGTGGCAGGGCCACCTCTTCGGCGCGGTCGGCGGCGTGGTCGCCGCGCGCGTGCTGCACGGGCGCCGCGACGAGCGGCCCGCGCTGCCCGCGACCTAGGCCGGTGCCGGCTCGCGCAGGCGGGCCAGCCAGCGCGCGAGCACCGGCGCGGCGAGCAGCATCACGAAGAGGCGCAGCACCTGCACCGACAGCACGAAGGTCGTGTTCGCGCCGCTGCCGACCGCGGTCGCCAGCACGGCGTAGAGGCCGCCCGGGGTCGTCGCCAGGTACGCGTCCAGCGTGCTCACGCCGGCCAGCGGCGCGAGCAGCAGCCCGAGCAGCGCGCAGCCGACCAGCAGGAAGCCGATCGCCAGCAGGCCGGGCGCCAGCGCGCGGCCGGCGGCGCGCAGCGACTCCATCGTGAACCGCAGGCCGACCTGCAGCCCGATGACGGCGAAGGCGACGCTCTGCAGCCAGCCCGGCAGCGGGCCGGCGAATGGCGCCCCCGCCAGCGTGAGGCCTCCGGCCACGAGCATCGGGCCCAGGAGCGCGGCGGCCGGCAGGCGCGTGAGGCGCGCGAGCAGCGGACCGCCCGCCAGCGAGACCGCCAGGAACAGCGCGGCCTCGCCCGTCGCGAGGTCCGCCGCCCCGCCCGCCGTGAGGCCGCCGCCGTGGTCGCCGGGGAACACCGTCGCGGCCACGAGCGGGGTGAGCACGAGGATGAGCAGCACGCGCAGGTACTGGAGGACGGCGACGAGCCGGTTGTCGGCGCCGAGCTCGTCGGCGATGGCGATGATGCCCGACGCGCCGCCGGCGATCATC
Source organism: Solirubrobacterales bacterium (assembly GCA_016215085.1). Taxonomy (GTDB): domain Bacteria; phylum Actinomycetota; class Thermoleophilia; order Solirubrobacterales; family Solirubrobacteraceae; genus Baekduia. The sequence goes on from JACRMD010000077.1 coordinate 9,263, forward strand.
CCGAACGACGCCGTCGGGGTGTCGAGGTCGCTGACCCGCGCGAGGCCGATGCCGGCGACGACGGTGAGCGCGAGGGTCGCGGCGCAGACGGCGACGACCGGCAGCAGGTGCTCGCCGACCGCGGCGACCGTGTCGCTCTGCACGTAGGCGCCGAGCGCGACGCCCAGGACGCCCTGGGCGCCGGAGAGCACGCGCTTGGGCGGCGTCAGGTCCCAGCCCAGCCACAGCGCCACGGCCATGCCGGCGAGCAGCCCGGCGAACAGCTCCGGCGAGGGCACGCCCGCGACGTCGCACGCGACGGTCGCCGCCGCCGTCAGCGCGAGGACGGCGGCCCAGCGCGCGAGGAGGGGGCGGGGACGGCGGGGCACCTCGACACGTTGTACCGGGTGCCGGAAGCTAGACCGGCCCGCCGGCGAGGATCCCCGCCTGCAGCGCCGCGGTCTCGGCCGAGGGCTCGACGCCCAGCTCGACGACGAGCGCGCGGCGGCATTCGAGGTACTGGCGCAGCGCGTGGCTCGTGCGGCCGCTGCGCGCGTAGGCGGTCATCACGTGGCGGTGCGCGCGCTCGTCGAGCGGGTCGACCTCCAGCAGCCGCCGGCCGGTGCGGATGACCTCGTGGTGCGCGCCCGCCGCCGCGTGGTCCTCGACCAGCGCGCCGAGCACCTGGCCGTAGGTCTCGAGCACGCGCTCGCGCCAGTGCAGCGACCAGGACGCGTAGCGGTCCTCGGGCAGCGGCTCGCCCGTCCACAGCTCCGCCGCCCGCTGCAGCGCGGTCCGCCGGCCGGCGCCGCGCTCGGCCAGCGCACGGGCCGCCGCGTGCTCGAAGGCGACGCTGTCGACCGCGTCGCGGTCGCGCAGGCGCAGCCGATAGGTCCGCTCGCGCGCCTCGATGACGCTCGTGTCGGCGCCGGGCAGGTCGAGCACCTTGCGCGCGCGGGAGACGGCGACCGCGAGGTGCTGGCGCGCGGCGTCCGCCGGGCGGTCGCTCCAGAACGCCTCGAACAGGACGTCCTCCGGGACCGCGGCGGGCGCGTGCACCAGGAGGAACCGGACGATGCGCGCGGCCATGGGCCGGCCCCACGCGCCGTCGTCCAGCGCCCACCCCGCCCGCCGCACCCGGAAGCCGCCCAGCAGCTCGAAGCGCAGCGGCGGCGGGTCGCGGC
>JACRMD010000078.1 GCA_016215085.1 Solirubrobacterales bacterium
AGGATCGGCGTCGCGCAACGGGCGGCGCCGCATCGCGCGGCCGTCGAGGCGTTCGTCGGGCGCGAGATACAAACTCAAGCGGCGTTCGATCAAGCGCGGGTTGTCGCCCGACTGGATGGCCAGGATGCCCTCGAGCACCAGGCTGCGCTCGTCGACCTCCTTGCCGGACAGGTTCTGCAAGGTGTAGGCGACCGGCAGGAAGACGACGTTCGCCGAGCCCACGCCGTAGAGCGTGGCGATGAACGCGCCGGAGATCGCCGGGCCCAGCGTCTCGGGCGCCGACAGGTTGCCGAGCACGTGCACGAGCGAGATGACCGTGCCGAGCACGCCGATCGTCGGGGCGAACCCGCCGGCCTTCTCGAAGACCGACCAGCCGTCCTTGTGACGGGCGTGCATCGCGTCGATCTCGGCCTCGAGGATCTCCCGCAGGAGGTCCGGGTCGGTGCCGTCGACGACGAGCTGCATCCCCTTCTTGGTGAAGGGGTCCTCGATCGCCTCGATCTCCTCCTCCAGCGCGAGCAGGCCGTCCTTGCGGGCGCGCTCGGCGAAGTGGACGAGGGTCGCGACGCGCTCGCCGAGCTCCGGCGGCGCGCTCGTGAAGGCCTTGATGTACAGCTTCGGGACGAGCACGAACCGCATCCCGACCGAGGCGAAGGTCGCGCCGATGGTGCCGCCGAACACGATCAGCATCGCGGGGATGTTGATCAGCGCCGTGGGCTGGGTGCCCTCCATGATCCCCGCGACGAGGATCAGGACGATGGCAAGGATGATGCCGATGGCAGAGGCGGCCTTCATGGAGGATCTCCACGGTCATCGGCGCGAGCACGGCCATCTTCAGGCGGCGGGGCGCCGTCCGTCAGAGACCGGGCACGCGGCCGGCGAGCACGAGATGGGGTGCCTAGCCGAGCGCCTTCTCGATCGCCGACACGACGCGGTCGGCCTGGAACGGCTTGACGACGAAGTCCTTGGCGCCGAGCTTGATCGACTCGAGGACCTTCGACTCCTGGCCGAGCGCCGAGCACATCACGACCTTCGCGCCGGGGTCGACGGCGATGATCTCCTTGAGGGCGGCCAGGCCGTCCTTCTCGGGCATCGTGATGTCGAGGGTCATGACGTCGGGGCGCAGCTCCTGGAAGCGCTGCACCGCCTCGATGCCGTTGCCGGCCTCGCCGACGACCTCGTGGCCGCCGTTGGTCACCGCGTCGGTGACCATCTTGCGCATGAACGCTGCGTCGTCCACGACGAGCACGCGTGCCATCACTGAACCTCCATGGGGGTGGGATCGGGGACCTGCGTCGGGGAAGTCTGGGCGGAGCCGTCGAGCCCCAGGACCTGCTCGATGCGGACGGCGAGGCCGCCGTCCTCGGTGACCAGCAGCCGGCCGGTCGCGAAGCGCATGCCGTCGGCGTACAGGTCGATCGGCGCGTCGACCTCGCGGTCGAGCTCGACGACCGCGCCGCCCGGCAGCGCGACGACGCGGCCCGACGGCATCCGCGTGCGGCCGAGCTCGGCCCAGACGCGGACCGCGACGTGGCGCAGGGCGTCGCCCAGCGGGGCGTCGCCGCCGTGGTCGTGCGTGTACTGCTGGGTCGCCTCCTCCAGCGCGCGGGTCATGCGCAGGATGAAGGCGTTGGGCACCAGCTGCACGAGCGTGCAGGGGGCGCCGCAGAAGCTGAAGGTGACCGCGGTGGCGTGGCCGGGGTGGTCCCAGCCGGCGCCGCCCTGCTCGACGGACTCGAGCATCCGGACGTCCGGCGGGGCGATCTCGACCTCTTCGTCGAGGACCTCGCTGGTCGCCATCGCGGCCGCCGAGATCATCTGGTTCATCGCCTCGCCGACGGCGGAGAACTCGAGCTCGGAGAGTTCGCCGCCCGCGTCGACGGTCATCGGGTCCTGGCCCATCATCGCGGCGGCGAGGCGGCGCGCGCCCTCGATGCCGATTACGAGCACGTTGCCGCCGGTGACGCCGTCGACGTAGGAGACGTCGGCGGCGACCGCCGGCATCATCACGCCCTTGAACGGCGACTGGTCGGGCGGGACGACCTGGACGGCCCCGGGGACGACGCCGTCGGGGGCGAACATCTGCAGGACGCCCTGGACCGCCTCGGCGGTCGAGGAGCCCAGCCGCAGCAGGGCCTGCTCGGCGTTCACTCCTCCCCCTCCACGGGACCGAGGACCTGGACGGCGCGGCGGGTGCCGCTGCGGCCGCCGCGGGCGCGGTGCACCGGCGTGCGGGCCACGTCGACGCGGGAGAGGCCCTGGCGGACCGCCGCGGTCGAGCGGGCGTCGCGGCGGACCTCCTCCTCGTCGTGGCGCGAGAACGCGCTGGCGACGGGGGCGATCGCGGCGTAGGGCACCAGCAGCGACATCGTCGCGCTCAGGCCCTCCAGGCGCGCCTCCATGGTCATGACGAGCGTCGGCTCGCTGCCGGCCGCGACCTGCACCATCTCGACCTGCGTGTCGACGGCGGCGATGCCCAGCCGGACCTCGGCGATGTCGAACCACACCAGCGAGAGCGCGTCGACGATCGTCGTCATGAAGCGGCGCACGAGCATCAGGTCGATGTCGGTGAGCTCGCGGTCCTTGTCGGCGGTCTCGGGGCGGCCGCCGAGCAGGCGCTCGATGGCCACGCAGATGAGGCCGGTCTCCGCCGTCAGCAGCACGCGCGACTCGTGCGGGGCGGTGTCGATCGTGGTGTAGACCGAGCCGTCGGGGACCATCCCGAAGGCGTTGGTCCACGTGAGCTGCTGGACGTCGATGACCTCGAGCTCCAGCGGCGTGCGGTGCTCGGCGACCATCCGCGTCTCCGCCGACTGGCAGAACGTGTCCAGGGCGCGGCGCAGCCGGCGCTCCTGGTCGGTGGAGAACTTCGTCGGGCGCGTGAAGTCGACGGTGCGCAGCCAGCGGGCGCGGCGGCCCGTGTTGGCCTCGGCCTCGACCGGGACGTTGCCCTCGGACGCGCGCTCGAACAGCGCCTCGATCTGCTTGTTGTCCAGGAACCCGCTCACGACGAGACCTCCTGCAGGGACAGGGGTCGGTGGGTGAGGGCCACGCAGGGCCTCATGCCGCCACCCCCACGGTCATGGGAGCGCCGAGCAGCGCCTCCTCGCGGCCGCCCGCCTCGCGGACGGTGATCGCGACGTCGGGCCCGACGAAGATGCGCACGGTGCGGCCGCGGCCGCCGCCGGTCGCGGCGGCGCGCAGCGGGATGCCCAGCCCGTCGAGGCGGCCGCGCACGGCGGACTCGTTGCGCGCGCCGATGTCCTGGCCGGAGCCGCCGGCGCCGAACTGGAACATCGCGGCGCCGCCGACGATCGCGGCCTCCAGGCGCGGCTTCAGCGCGCCGTGGGCGAGGGCGAGGTCCAGCAGCGCGGACACGGCGAGGTCGGCGAACTTGTAGGGCTGGGCCTGGGGCTCGGCGGGCGCGGAGGGCAGCATCACGTGGGCGAGCGCCGCGACGCTGCGCGCGCGGTCGACGAGGACCAGCCCGATGCACGAGCCCAGCCCGATGCACGCCAGGGTGTCCCCCGGCGTCGCGGAGGCGGCGGCCTCCCCCATGCGCACGACGGCCTCGGCCATCCCTACAGGCCCAGCCTCTCCAGCACCAGGGCGGTCGGGGTGTCCTCGCCGCGGCCGAGCAGGACCGACTCGAGGATGGCGCCGAGCATGTCCTCCACCACCTGCGGCGGCGTGGGCTCGAGCTCCATGCCCACCATCTGGGCGAGCACGTTGATGTAGTTGGCGCCGAGGATGTTGCCGACCTCGCCGAGCATGGAGTCGCCGTCGGGCGTCCCCGGCTCGATGCCGTACATGGCGCACAGCGTCTTCGCGTCGTCGTGCGGGAACAGCAGGACGACGATCGCGTCGAGGTCGCCCACGATCGGGACGACCACGCCGTGGCGCAGCTCGCCCGGGTCCCCGGCGACGGCGACCGCCTCGGGCAGCGGCAGGGCCGCGGCCGTCGGGACGCTGATGTCGACCGGCTTGCCGAGCATGCTCGACAGGGCCGTGCCGGCGTTGCCGGATCCGATGTTGGCGAGCTCGCGCAGGGCGTCGAGCTGCATGTCCGTGAAGGTGTTCATGCCCGTCCTTGGTCAGGAGACCCCGACCACCGCGGGGCGCTCGGCGAGCGCCGGATGGTGGAGGCCGTTCGTGAGTGCGTCGCAGTCGGCCAGCAGGACGATGTCCCCGTTGCTGAGCACCGCCGCGCCGGAGACGGCAGCGCCGTCGGCGACGTTGGGCGGCAGGGGACGCGTCACGAGCTCGCGCTGGCCGACGAGCTTCGTGACGGAGAGGGCGATGCTGCGCTCCTGACCGCGCACGATGACCACGTGCGTGTCCTCGGAGCCATCGCTGCCCGCGGCGGCGCCGAAGACCTCGCCGGCGCTCCGCAGGGGCAGGGCCTCGTCCTTGAGGACGAGCATCTTGCGACCCGCGACCGACCGGACCGGGTTGTCGTCGAGCCGCATCGTGCGCTCCACGCGCTGCAGCGGGATGCCGAACGGCCGCCCGCCCGCCTCGACCAGGAGCGCGGACATGATGGCCAGGGTCAGCGGCAGGCGGATCTCGGCCTCCGTGCCCTCGCCGGGGACGGACTGGACGACGACCTCGCCGCCCAGCTCGCGGATCTTGTTCCGGACGGCGTCCATGCCGACGCCGCGACCCGAGAGGTCGCCGACGGTCTCGGCGGTGGAGAAGCCCGGGGCGAAGAGGAGCTCGATCGCGGCGCGGACGTCGACCAGGGCCGCCTGGTCGGCGGTGATCAGCCCGCGCTTGACCGCGACGGCGGCGACCTTCGCGGGGTCGATGCCCGTGCCGTCGTCCTTGACCGAGATGACGATGTTGCCGCCCGCGTGGCGCGCCGCGATGGTCAGCGTGCCCGTCGGCTCCTTGCCCGCGGCGACGCGGTCGGCCGGGCCCTCGAGCCCGTGGTCGAGCGCGTTGCGGATGAGGTGCACGAGCGGGTCGCCGATCGCGTCGACGACCGTGCGGTCCAGCTCGGTCTCCTTGCCGACGAGCTGCAGGTCGACCTGCTTGCCGAGCTTGGAGGCGACGTCGCGCACGAGGCGCGGGAAGCGCATGAACACGGCCTCGATCGGGATCATGCGGATCTGCATGACCATGGCCTGCAGGGCGTGCGAGCTGCGCGTCAGCTCCTGCATCGCCTGGGTCAGGCCGGGGACGTCGGCCTCGGCGGCCAGCGCCTCGACGTGCGTGCGCTGGACGACGAGCTCGCCCATCAGGTGCATGAGGCCGTCGAGCCGGTCGGCGTCGACGCGGACGGTGACGGCGTTCTTGCCGGCGGACCTGCCGGCGGCGCTGCCGGCGGCCTTCGCCGGGCCCGGCGTGCCGTCCTCGCCCACGGGCGCCAGCGCGGCGGCCTCCACGGGCTCGGTGACGGCCTCGATCGCCTCGGCGGCGGCGACGTCGACGACCTCGCGGGCGGCGGCGACCAGCGCCTCGCCCTCGTGGTCGGTGGCGACGAGCACCTCGACGACGCTGCCGGTGAAGGACTCGAGGTCGCTCTCGGCGGGCGTGGAGCGCAGGACCTCGCCGAACTCGCGCAGCGCGGTGATGACCTGCAGCGCGCGGACCGACGGCATCTGCGCGTCCTCGGAGAGCGTCGCGCGGACCTCGAGGACCGTGCGGCCCTCGGTCACGGCGGCCAGCACGGGCGCCGGCGCCTCCTCGGGGGCCTCGTCGACCGGGTGCGCCTCGTCGCCGGTGCGCACGAGCTCGCCGAGGCGGGCGATCAGCGCGTCGGGGTCGAGCGCCTCGGCGCCGTCGGCCTCGATCGCGTCGACCGCGCCCGAGAGCGCGTCCAGGCAGGCGAGCAGGACGTCGACGACCTCGCCGGTCAGCCCGCCCTCGCGCTGGCGCAGCAGCTCCAGCACGTCCTCCATCTGGTGCGTGAGGCGCGCCATGCCCTCGAAGCCCATCGTCGCCGCCATGCCCTTGAGCGAGTGGGCGATGCGGAAGATCGCGTCGACCGTCTCGCGGTCGTCGGGGACCTCCTCGAGGCGGACGACGGCCAGGTTGAGCTCCTGGAGGTTCTCCCGGCACTCGGCCAGGAACATCGGGAGGTATTCGGAGGTGTCCATGACTCAGGCTGCCTTGCGGTAGACGAACGGGGACTCGGGCTCGAGGCCGTGGGCCGCGGGGTCGGCCACGCGCTCGGTGGCGCCCACGATCAGGCGGCCGCCCGGACGGATCGCCTTGGCGAGCCGGCCGTGGAGGTCGTCGCGGACGTCCTCGGTGAAGTAGATGACGGTGTTGCGGCACAGCACGAGGTCGAAGGCGGCGGCCCGCGGGTCGACCCGCAGCAGGTCGCCGACCTCGAAGCGGACCATCCGCTTGAGCTCCTCGCGGGCGTGCCACGCTCCATCGGTGAAGTCGAAGTGCCGGGCCAGCGCGTGCGGCGGCGCGTCGCGCGCGTCCTCGGCGGTGAACACGCCGCGCCGGGCGCGCTCGACCATGCGCTTGTCGATGTCGGTCCCGAGGATCGACACCTGGGCGCGCGGCACGGCGCGCGCGCAGCAGGCGGCCACGGTGTAGGCCTCGGCGCCGTAGGAGCTGCCGGCGCTCCAGGCGCGGACGCGGCCCGCGCCGGTCTCGGCGAGGTCGGGCAGGATCCGCTGCTCGAGCACGTCCCACTGCTCCGGGTTGCGCCAGAGCTGGGAGACGTTGATCGTCACGCGGTCCAGGAACGCGTCGAGCTCGGTGGCCTCGCGCCCGAGCAGGGCGGCGTAGGCGGTGAGGTCGGTCGCGCCGCGCGTGGTCATGAAGGAGCGGATGCGACGCTCCATCTGGTTGCGCTTGTACTGCAGGAGGTCGATGCCGCAGACGCGGCGGACCGCCGCGCAGAAGTCGACGTAGTCGTCGCGGCCGATCGCGTGGGCGCTCACGACGTCACCCCCTGCAGGGGCCAACGCCCGTTGGTGAGGGCCACGCAGGGCCTCATGCGCCGGCCTCCGCGGCGATCGCCGCCGCCAGCTCGTGCAGCGGCAGGACCTCGTGGGCCAGGCGGGCCTCGACGATCGCCCGCGGCATGCCGTAGACGGTGCAGGTCTCCTCGGCCTCGGCGAGCACGCGGCCGCCGGCGGCGTGCACGGCGCGGGCGCCGGCCAGGCCGTCCTTGCCCATCCCGGTCATCACGACGAGCAGCAGGCGCTCGCCGAAGGCCTTGGCGGCGTCCTCGATCGTGAGGTCCGCGCGCGGGCGCAGGCCGCCGACCGCGGGCTCGTCGGTGAGGCGGGCCACGCCGCGCTCGTCGAGCCGCAGGTGGCTGCCGCCCGGGGCGAGCAGCAGGGTGTCGGGGCGCAGGGCCTCGCCGCCCTGGG